>CAJKZL010000359.1 GCA_905204385.1 uncultured Odoribacter sp.
CTCGGGATAACGCTTTAACAGTACCTCCAAGGTCCTGACGTATTGTCCCAAAATATATTTTTCCCGTTCACGGGGCTTGAGATGATCTCCCTGGGCTGCGATATAAAAATGGAAACGATAGCCATTTCCCTTTTCCCGCATGGCAAAATAAAACACGACGGCTTTCCCCATCCGGGCTGCAATCTGAAAAGGTCCCAAGGGGAAACGGGCTTTTTCTCCCATAAACTCCACCGATAGGGTATGGTCATCGCTTACAAAACGATCCCCCTGAAAACATACATACTCGCCTCTTCCCAGCGCCGCACCGATCTCAAATACATGGGTGAGGTTATCCCGGTTCACCGGTATCACTTTGTAATTCTTGCCGATGCCGTTCCGCTCCAGTAATTCTTTGATTTTGCGGTATTCTGCATCGTACATCACGATGTTCATCTTTTTCCCGTAGACCTCAAAAAAAGGAGCTCCGACTTCCCAATTCCCGACATGCCCACCGATCATCACCACTCCCCCGGTGGTTTCCAGAAGCCTGAGCAGAGGTTCCCGCCCCTCGAATTCAAAACGATAGCGGGCAATCCTACCGTTTCCGATAGCGATCTTGTCGATCAAAGTCTGACCCAGCACATAATAATTTCTGAATAACAACCGGAAGGTATTCCAACGATTATACTTCAAAATCCGGCGTCCGTATTTCCATATCGCTGCCGTAGCTTTCGGAGCAAAAGGGATGAAATAAATCACCACCAAAGCCAAAAAAACATAAGCAACCCTCACTCCCGTAAAACGGATCAACCCGATAAAGAAGAGATATCCTCCACGGCCTCCCCGAGTTTTCCCCTTCCATGCCGGCGATTTATTTTCCGTCATTCAAGCGGGATAAAATCATATCGTAAAAATCCTGGAACGTCTTTACTCCGGCAAAATCCTGAGCCTTCACCGTAAATCCGAAATTCTGTTCGATCAGCACCACCATATCCACCAAATCCAGACTATCCAGTTCCAGCGTCTGCATCAACGGAGCATCGGGAACGATCAAAGCAGGATCGATTTCAAACTCTTCCGCCAACTTCTCATTAATTTTTGCAATAATTTCTTCGTTTGCCATATTTTATTTTTTTGTCCATAAACTCATTCATTTTTTTCTCGCTTCCGGAAAGTTCACTCTTTGAACTTTCTAACCACCAAGGTGGAATTAGTCCCTCCGAAA
The DNA here is from genome assembly GCA_905204385.1 of uncultured Odoribacter sp. The sequence continues at coordinate 1,205 of CAJKZL010000359.1, forward strand.
CCGAAGGAATTCGATAAAAAAACATCGAAGCCCCGGTCTATCCGCATGGCAGGGATATTCAACAAAACAGAGGCTTCATCCGGTTCGCTGAAGTTGATATTCGGAGCGATAAAATCATTTTGCATCATCAGAGTGGAATAGATCACCTCGCTGGCGCCCGCCATCCACATTTCATGCCCGGTCATGGCTTTTGTCGAAGCGACATAAGGCTTGAACTCCCCGAACACCGAAGTAATAGCCATGGCTTCATTATAATCACCGATAGGGGTAGACGTCGCATGGGCATTTACATAACCGATTTCCTTCAGGCCGATGCCTGCCTGGGCGACAGCCATCTCCAGCGAGCGCCTGGGACCATCCACATTGGGCACCGAGATATGTTCGCCGTTAGATGAAAAACCATAACCGAGGATTTCTGCCAAGATGGGTACACCCCGTTTCAGGGCCGACTCATAACTCTCCACCACCAGGGAAGCTGCACCTCCACTGGGGACCAGCCCATCCCGGTGACGGTCAAACGGCCGTGAAGCTTTCGCCGGTTCCTGTTCGCGCACCGAAAAAGCTCCCAATCCATCGAAACTACCTACCGAATAAAGATTTACTTCCTGAGCTCCTCCACACAAGATGCAATCCTGCCAGCCATTTTGTATCAACAGAAAAGCCAGACCGATGGCATGCGAACCACTGGCACAAGCCCCCGAAACCGTAAAATTCACTCCTTTCAACCGGAATATCACGGAAAGATTCATGGTCACCGTTGAGTTCATGGATTGAAAAATGGAGCCCGAACCCACCAAAGCGGTATTTTTCTTATCCCGGATGATGTCTACCCCCTGGATGACCGGAGCAGCACTGCTATCATTGCCATAGAGGATTCCCACCTCATGATTCGTCAGATAATCTTCGTCTATCCGGGCCTTGCGGCAAGCTTCCACCGTGGCCAGATAAGCATATTCCCCTTGTTCGGGCAAAGACACTCGCTTTTTACGGTCCAACACCCCCTTCAGATTAGGTCTTTCCACTATGCCCGTCAAGGCTGACCGATAACCGACTTCCTTACGCTGCAAATCCAGGCCTATACCCGATTTGCCTTCATACAAGGAATTTCTGACCTCGTCCAGGTTTTTCCCGATACACGAATATATCCCCATTCCAGTAATAACTACTCTCCTCATGACTCTTTAAATCTTAACCATTTCCACACTTTACCCACATTCTCCCTTAAGTATATAATCCACCGATAATATGGATCACTTCGCCTGTAATATAAGCCGCTTGGGGAGAGACCAGAAACCCCACCACCCCGGCAACCTCCCCGGGCGTACCGAACCGACCGGCGGGTATCAGTTTTTTCAACTCGCTTTCGTCCAGATCTCCGGTCATATCCGTTTGAATAAATCCCGGCGCTACCGCATTTACAGTGACATTTTTCTTAGCCACTTCCTGCGCCAATGCTTTGGTTGCTGCAATAAGTCCTCCTTTGGCCGCAGAATAATTGGTTTGGCCGGGCAAGCCTTTAATACCCGACAAAGAAACGATATTGACGATTCGTCCCGCCTTTTTCACAAGCATATCCTTCAATAAAGACTGAGTTACATGAAAAAAACCGTCCAGACCGGTATTCAATACTTCATGCCACTCCTTTTCTTCCATCCACATCAACAGATTATCTTTTCGGATCCCGGCAATGTTGCCCAACACTTCGATGAAGTCGGTTGTATGCTGATCCCGCCACCGATTCAAGGTCTGTCGCACCCTTGTGCCATCCGCCACATCGAATTGCATCAACTCACCATCCGACCCGGCTTCGCGCACCAACTCAAGCGTATTCTCCGCTTCCGAAAGATTGGATTTATAATTAATCAAAAGGGCATAACCCATTTCAGCCAGTTTCACACACACTGCCCGGCCGATTCCCCGGCTTCCTCCCGTCACTAAAGCATATTTTATTTCTTTATTCTCTCTCGCCATGAATTTCAACTATTAGCTCCTGGTCGTTATATCTATCATTTTTTTAAATATCTTATCCTCACAGGTAATAAAATTACACTTAGGCGATTTACTCCCTACAAAAACTCTCAATGGAAAGACTCTTCCATCCCCACCCCATTATTTTTAAGATAATCTATCATGCGGGAAATATCCCGGTACTTGGGAGTATCCTCCACGAAAACCGGGAAAAAAGCACGGATTTCTTCATATATCTTCCTGGAAGCAGGTGCCAGTTTTTCCTCTATCTTCAAGCAATCGACAGCCTGAACCAGAGCCATAAAATGAATAGCCATCACCTGATACCCGTTCTCGATTACCGTTTTGGCCAATAAAGCCGAGTTGGTACCCATACTTACAATGTCCTGATTGTCGTTATTGTTCGGTATGCTATGCACATACATCGGATTGGAAAGGGTTTGACACTCGGCCGTTGTCGAAGTAGCGGTAAACTGTGAGGCTTGTAAACCATAATTCAAGCCCAACACACCCAGATTCACGAAAGGAGGCAATATGCCGTTTATCCGGTCATGAAACAAATAATTAAGCTGCCTTTCCGTCAGCATCACCAGTTTCGTCACGGCAATCTTCATTTTATCCATTTCAAAAGAAATATAATCCCCATGAAAATTACCCCCATGATATACATTCCGGGTCTCCGGATCCACAATCGGATTGTCGCAGGCGGAATTCAGTTCATCGACCAAGACTTTAGCGGCATGCACCAATTCATCGTATATCGGTCCCAATATCTGGGGAACACAACGCAAAGAATAATAAGGCTGCACCTTATGACCGAAAATTTTTTCCTCATGTCGTCCGGTGTACAGTTCGTTTTCCCGCTTGCGAACGCAACGGCTTCCCTTGACCAGCATCCGCATCTGCTCAGCTACCCATTGTTGACCCTCATGCCGCTTGGCTCCGTTAAGCACCCCGGACATCAGATCGTCGTAAGAAGAAGCGATCTCGTT
>CAJKZL010000360.1 GCA_905204385.1 uncultured Odoribacter sp.
GCCTTGAACAAAGGCGATTTCAGCGCTTCGAGCAAAGACACATTCTTAATATTCACCGTAGAATAATGGATAAAGGCACAAGGCTCGACATCCCCATTGGCATTGATGTGGAAATAATAACGTCCGCCGGCTATGCATCCCCGTACATATTCTCCGTCATTCCAGAAATCCATAGCAAAAATCGGCTTGGTCTTTCGAAACATCCTCACTTGCTCGTACATAAACTTGCGTTGCTGGGGAGTGACCATCAATTCCGGAACCGCATCGTTTCCTACCGGCATATAGGTGAAATACCAAACGAAAGCAGCCCCCTTGTCGATCATAAAATCAAGGTACTCGGAAGATCCTACAACCTCTACATTCTGACGATGATAGCAGGTTGACATCCCGAACAGCAAGCGTTTCCGCTTCAGAATCTCCATGGCTTTCATCACCGCCTGGAACGTTCCCTTTCCCCGCCGCATATCCGTTTCTTCCTCGTATCCTTCGACGCTGATGGCCGGAGCGAAATTGCCTACGCGCAGCATTTCATCGGCGAAAGCCTCGTCGATCAGGGTGCCGTTCGTAAAGGCCAGAAAATAGCAGTCCGGATGCAGTTCGCATAAACGGATAATGTCCTTTTTACGGACCAAAGGTTCCCCACCCGAAAAAATAAACATATAAACGCCCAATTCCTTCGCCTCGGTGATGATGCGGTTGAGCGTCTCCAGGTCCATAGACATCCGATGACCGTATTCCGCAGCCCAGCAGCCCGTACATTTGAGATTGCAGGCAGAGGTGGGATCCATCAATATGGTCCAGGGAACATTCACCCCGTATTTCTTGCTGGTCACTTTGATAGCACTGTTTCCGATAATAGCTGCATTACAGATGAGACTTTCGAACAATTTTTTCCGCACATGGGGATCCCATTCCGTATACGCTTTTTTTACCAGTCTGGTCCAGTTATTCTGAGGATCCTGCAAACATTTCTCAAGTTCATTCCACGATTCCCCATAAGTACCGTCTATATCTATTTTCCGGATAATCTTCAATGCACGGGAAGCATTGACCTCCGGGTCCTTTTCTACATACTTCAAAAGCTGTTTTATGGCAAAAGCCTGCATCTGATTTTTAAAAGTTCTCATATCTGTCTGTTTAGTTTATCATCCTTAATAACGGTAAAGCAGGAGATAAGTTTCGGAAACTATTTCCTTTTTATTGCGTTAGAAGTGTTGAAGTCTAGCCAACCAAATCATCGAGATATGAAAATTAAAACCGGCCAAGGAACCATTCCGCTGCGAAAGCTTTTTGCCATCTATTCGGTATCAATGATTACTTCTTTACCCGGACTGGCCATCTCTCCCATCCTGGGAAAACTGGAAAGCATATTCCATACCGCCAGCGAATTGCAGCTTCAGATGCTCGAATCGCTCCCCTCCCTGATCATCATTCCTTTTATTCTGCTTTCCGGCCAGCTCTCTTTGCGGATCAATAAAAGAAATCTGCTTATCACGGGTACTTCCTTGTTTTTCATTTGCAGCCTGATCTACCCGTTTGCCGATAAAATGTGGCTTTTATTGTTGAACAGTGCCCTGCTGGGAATCGGTGCCGGACTGGTGATTCCCTTTTCAACAGGTCTGGTGGCCGACTACTTCACCGGCCGCTATCGTACCCAACAACTGGGACTGTCCTCGGCCATCAATAACTTTACGCTGGTTTTGGCCACCTTGCTGGCGGGTTTCCTGGCGGGGATCAATTGGCATCTGTCTTTTCTGGTTTATTGCATTTCGGGAGTCTCCCTGGTCTTTGTATTCTTCCTGGATAAAAAACCGCCCTATCCTTCTCCAGATTCTGTCGACACCGGCAAGCGCCGTGTTAAAATGAACTGGCCGGTGAAGCTGATGCTGTTTTACTACCTGATTACCCTCCTGGCACTCACCGTACCTTTAAACCTTTCGCTATACGTGCGCAATCTGCATCTGGGGAACTACGAAACTTCCGGCACTTTGATCTCGGTCTTCTTTCTGTCCATCACCTTGCCGGGACTAATCCTTAATAAATTCCTGGAATACCTGAAGAAATATACTATTTTCGTTTCCATGGTATTGCTTTCGGCCGGGCTGATCCTTTTCACCTTTAAGGCAGGATTGGCACTGTTGACGGCAGGCGTTATTTTCATGGGGGTGGGCTACGGCATCATGCAACCTCTTATTTACGACAAGACCGTAAAAAATGTACCTCCTTCGAAGGCCGTTTTTGCCCTGTCCCTGGCCATGGTGATGAATTATATCGCCATCACCACTTATCCGTTTATCCTGCAATGGCTGGAACAACTGTTCCACAGCGACTCCTCCTATTTCCCCTTTTTATTATGCATGTGTCTTTCGGTGGCCTTCACCGTATTCACTTTCTTCCGGAAAAATTCGGCGGTATTAGGTATTTAAGGGAAAAACAGGTCTTCGGCAAACGGCCGTCACATCGGAGGCCACCTTATTCCGTTCTCCGGATTACCTTGCCTGTAGAAGTCTCATAAAAGCGGGCAAGGTAGATAAATTCTTTAGGCATTTCATAGGGAGTCAGCACTTGTTTTAACTTTTCGATCCATTGCCGCTCTTCTTCTGCGCGGGCAGGCATACCTTCGAGTACAAGGACGATCCGTTGCCCGAGGCGCTCGTCAGGCCTGGAAGCAATAAAAAAACGACGGGGCAGGCCGAAGGAAATTTTACGCTCGATCGCCTCCGGAAAGAACTTAATCCCTCCCGAATTGATCACATGGTCGTATCGCCCAAGCCATTCGAAGTGGCAGTTGTCGAGCAAGCGGACCAAATCATTGGTGACCAGTGGTCCGGCATGCAAATGCGGGGCTTCGACCACAAGACACCCTCGCTGGTCTACGGTAAAAGTCACACCTTTCAAGGCGGAATATACAGTCTCCTCCTTCATATTCCTCAGCGCAACATGCGAAAAGGTTTCGGTCATCCCATAGGTAGCATAGCATGCCGTCGGAATATCCCTCAACTGCTTTTCCAGCAGCGGCGACACAGCAGCCCCCCCGAACAGCAATTGCCGGATGCCACCGAACCGGGCCTTTTCGTCCGGATGCTTCATCGACTCCTCCACCTGCATCGGCACCATCGCCGCGAGGTCTATGCTCCTCCCTTCTCCGAGTTCTCTCAAAGGCCTTGAACAAACAGCTCCCGTAATGAGTTCGGCTCCGGCTTCCAGCGCCCTCACCACCATCATCTTCCCTGCGATATAGGAAACGGACAGACACAATAATAACACAGCCTCGGAACCCAAACAGAATAACTCATTCGTCATCCGGGCCGATGCCCGCATGCCGGCTTTGCTTAACCGGATCTCCTTAGGCACCCCGGTGGATCCCGAAGTATGCCCTATGACATACGTCCGCTCATCGAACCATTCGCACAAAAATTCCCGCAACTCCGCATTTTCCACCTGCCGCACATCGTCCGGCAATCTGATTTTTTTTCCATTCAATCGCATAAACTAAAAATATATCCCGGTATATTTCTTATCCCCGCCCTACTCCGGCATCCTTGTTTCCCGTCCCCGATTTCCCTGCCGTCAAGGCAGGTTCGTTTTTCCTCTATATGACTGGGGCAAGACAAAAATACAAAATTGCCCGGATTTTCCCTCCTCTACCCGCTTTCGGCAGACCTATTTATGGAATTTACCAATATTTGATTTCTTTGTGCTTTAGCGCTTCACCATAGCATAGGATAAGGAGACATCACTGCATAGGATAATGAAGCAGCTATATCTCCTCGCAAACCCGCATTTCCATACCCTGTACACCACGACGATCTTTATGCAACTGCGTCGTGCCGACGGCCTGTTTCACCGTATCGGCAGCGGCATAGCGCTCAGCCTGCGCAATGGCTTCCTGGCGAAGTTCCTCCACCCGGCTTTCCGGGTCGCGGTACCTGGCATATTTCAGCGAAATACTTGAAAACACCAGCCGGTTTTAGTTCTTGTTTTTCCATTCTTTTTTCTTTTTATTTGAGTGAATGATTCAAAATTAACCTCTCATTGCTAAATATGGTTAAAACGATTGAGGATTCTAAACTTGTTTCTCTTTTTTTAAATGAAAAAGAGTGGCTGAGTCCATACAAAAGTCTATATTTGCACCCACAAAAT
>CAJKZL010000361.1 GCA_905204385.1 uncultured Odoribacter sp.
AGAATCGGATTTCATCATTCATGACAGGCCCCAGGGCGATCTGTGCCAGATGATCCATTTTCAGAAACCATTGCATGGACAATTTAGGTTCGATGGGAACGTTGGTACGCTCTGAATAACCTACGTTGTTGGTGTATGCCTCTACTTTCTCCAGAAGCCCGGCAGCTTCCAGGTCTTGCTCTATTTGTTTGCGCACCTCGAACCGATCCATGCCCACATAAAGTGCGGCCGCTTCGCTGAGCGTTCCGTCGGCATTGAAGATATCTATGGAGGGAAGGTGATATTTTTCGCCTAGCATGTAGTCGTTGACGTCGTGAGCCGGAGTAACTTTCAGGCAACCGGTACCGAATTCTATGTCTACATACTCATCTTCGATGACCGGGATCACGCGGTTAACCAGAGGAACAATCACTTTCTTACCTCTGAGATGCTGATTTTTGGGATCGTTCGGGTTGATACACATGGCCGTATCGCCCATGATAGTTTCGGGACGGGTAGTAGCCACCACGGCATAGCCGTTTTCCCCTTCGATTCGATAACGGAGGTAATATAATTTGCTGTGTTCTTCTTTATAGATTACTTCTTCGTCGGATAATGCCGTCAAGGCTGACGGGTCCCAGTTGACCATCCGTACCCCACGATAGATCAATCCTTTATTATAAAGATCCACAAACACTTTCAACACGCTTTCGCTTCGTTCCGCATCCATGGTAAAAGCCGTTCTTTCCCAGTCGCAGGAAGCACCCAGACGACGCAGTTGCTTGAGAATGATTCCTCCGTGCTTTTCTGTCCAGGCCCAGGCGTGGGTTAGAAACTCTTCGCGGGAAAGGTCGGTTTTCTGGACTCCTTCGCTTTGCAGTTTGGCTACTACCTTGGCTTCGGTTGCGATGGAGGCATGGTCGGTCCCGGGTACCCAGCAGGCGTTTTTCCCCTGGAGGCGGGCACGGCGGACCAGGGCGTCCTGAATGGTATTGTTCAGCATATGTCCCATATGAAGAACTCCGGTGACGTTGGGAGGAGGAATGACTATGCAATAAGGTTCCTTGCTGTGATCTACTTCCGAATGGAAGAATTTTTGTTCCATCCAGTATTTATACCATTTCTCTTCGCTTTCTTTTGGATTGTAATTTGTAGCAACCATGATTTTTACCCATTTACTGATTTATCCCTGTACCCACCATAAATGAAATGTACCTCTTCGAAAATTTATGTCGGTACATTTAAAAAAAGCTGCCTAGGCAGCTTTTTTTTATTCTTCTGATTTTCTGACTCTTCTGTTCTTTTTCTTCTGAGCTTCCATTGCTGATTCGAGATCTGCTTTTTGCATGCTGCCGTCATAGTCGCAGATATATTTGTCGATCAGGATCCGTCCGCAATATTCACAGACGATGATTTTTTTCCGTGAACGGATATCCAATTGACGCTGAGGCGGAATTTTGTTGAAACAACCTCCACAGGCATCCCGGTCGACGGTGACGACTGCCAGGCCATTGCGGGCATTGGAACGAATCTTCCGGTAGGCGGATACTAAACGCGGCTCTATGTTCCGGGAGAGTTCTTCGGATTTCTGTATCAGAGTTTCTTCGTCTTTATGCGTCTCTGCTATGATGTCCTCCAATTCAGCTTTTTTAGCTTCCAGGTCGGCTTTCTTTTCGTCGTATTGTTTAGAGGAAATTTCCAGATTTACCTCTTTTTCGGCTTTTGTTTTCTGTGCTTCGCGGATGCGCTTGTTCTGGAGTTCGATTTCCAGTTTCTGGAACTCTACTTCCTTGGTCAAAGCATCGTATTCCCGGTTATTTCTTACATTGTCTAATTGTTCGGTATATTTCTTGATCAGTTCTTCGGATTTTGCGATTTCCAGTTTTTTTGTGGCTACGCTCTTGTCCGCTTCGCTGATTTCATTTTTCAGGTTCTCCAAACGGGTTTCCAAACCGGCAATCTCATCTTCCAGATCCTGTACTTCGAGCGGAAGTTCCCCTCTCAGAGTCTTGATTTTGTCAATCTCCGTGTCTATGCGTTGTAATTCGTAAAGATGCTGCAATTTCTCCTCAACGGAAAGTTCCTGCAGTTTTTCATTGTTGTTCGTTGCCATATAAATTTCGTTACAAGTTAACAGCTTACATGTTTCTCATTCCGGTCATTTCCTGAGTGTTACAAATAACAAACGGGATTGGTATCAACCTTCGAAAACTGGATCGCAAAGTTAGGTATTTTTTTTGTAACTAACTCATAAAAAATTTCTTTTGTGAATTGTTCGCTTTCATAATGGCCTATATCCGCGATGACGAGTTTGTTTTCAGCATTGAAAAAATCGTGATATTTAAAATCGCCGGTAATGAATACGTCGGCTTTTTGGGTGATAGCGGCACGGGTAAGGAAAGCGCCTGCTCCTCCACATACCGCAACTTTACGGATTGCCGGAATGCAGATAGTGGTATGCCGGATGACCTTTGTCCCGAAGATTTGTTTTATTTTCTGAAGAAAAGCCAGCGGGTCGGCAGGTTCCTGCAGTTCGCCGACAATACCGAAGCCGGTAACCGGATTTACATTATTCAACGGAAGCACATTCCATACCGGTTCTTCGTAAGGATGTGCAGCTATCAGGGCCTGTATGCTTTGGGAAAGCAGATAATCCGGAACAGTGACCTCGGTTTTGACTTCGTTTTCTGTGTGCAATTGTTCGATTTCGCCTACGTAAGGGTGAGATCCCGGCTGGGCCATAAAAGTGCCCTGCCCTTGGCTATTGAATGAGCAATGGCTGTAATTGCCGATATGGCCGGCGCCGCAATCGAATATTGCCGATCGCACTTTTTCGACCGCAGCGGCAGGAGTATAGAAAGCAAGGCTGTATAATTTTCCTGCCGGTTGCAGGATTTTCCGGTTCTTCAACTCCAGCTTGTCTGCCATGCGGCCGCTTACCCCCGCAGTGACGGCATCCAGATTGGTGTGGGCAGAATAAAGGTTCAGATTGTGCCGGATGGCTTTAAGGAGACAACGCTTGACATAAGTATCGGGAAGCAGGTTTTTTAATCCTCCGAAGATAAGCGGATGGTGCGAAAGGATCAGATTGTGACCGCCTGCAATAGCTTCGTCGATCACCTCTTCCGTCACATCGATGGTCAGCAAGATGGAAGTGACCGTCGATTCGGGACTTCCGCAGACGAGCCCTGCATTGTCGTAACCCTCCTGAAGAGACAGGGGGGCTATCGCTTCGATTAAAGAGGTTATGTCTTTGACTTTAAGCATAGTCGTTTTTTTTATCGTCAGGAAAGCTGCTCTTTGATCGACAATAACTCTTCGCGGATGGCTTTCAATCTCTTGACCACTTCAAAATTGGTTTCGGTTTCCTGCTTGTTTTCCTTTAGTTTCATCTGTGCTCCTTTCAGGGGCATTCCCTTTTCTTTTACCAGATGATAGATCAGATGAAAATTATCGATGTCCGCCTTCGTAAATTGGCGATTTCCCTTCTTATTTTTATGAGGCTTGATCACCTCGAATTCCTTTTCCCAAAACCGGATAAGCGAAGTATTCACTCCGAACATATCGGCCACTTCTCCGATGGAGTAATACACTTTCAAAGGTTTATTTTCCTGTTCCATAGTCGTTATAATCAAGGAATGTCAATTCCGTTCGTTAGTTGTTATGCTTCCTGAAAGCGCGGTTGTGCCCTCAGTCCATGGCCTGGCCGTTATTGTTGGCTTCCATCACCAGTTGGTCATATTCTTCGGCCGTCAGATCATTAAAATAATAATTGATCGGATCTACGGGATGGCCGTTTTTCTTTACTTCGTAATGAATATGAGGTCCGGTGGACATTCCTGTGTTACCCATGTAACCGATGATGTCGCCGCGTTTGACCTTTTGTCCTGCCTTCACATTGTAATTGCTCATGTGGGCATATAGCGTCTCATAGTTGAAGCCATGGTCTATCAACACGCATTTCCCGTAGCCCTGACGGATTTCGGCGTAGACTACTTTTCCGTTTCCCGTTGCATAAATCGGTGTTCCCACGGCGCCCGAAAAATCCATGCCCGCATGAAGCTTTACGGTTTTATATATCGGATGGATACGATATCCGAAGGAAGAAGAAAACCGGGTGGTTTTATTGTTTAGCGATACGGGAAGAATTCTCATATCCCA
>CAJKZL010000362.1 GCA_905204385.1 uncultured Odoribacter sp.
GGTCCGTACGGGCATCTTCCCGGAAAGGGACTTCTGTAGAATTGCCATAAATGGACGAAGAGGAAGCATAGATTAAACGGGGGCATCGGTATTGCCGGCAGCATTCCAATACATTCAGAAACCCACTGACATTGCTGTCGGCATAGGTGTGGGGATTGGTAAGGCTGTACCGGACTCCTGCCTGAGCAGCCAGATTGACCACACAATCAAAATGATGGCTTTGGAATAACTTTTCCAGGCTCTTCCGGTCACATAAATCTATCTGGCAAAATTTGTAGTTGGGATAAAGTTCCGATTCACACTCTTCTCCGTAAACGCTTGTCCGGATTCCGCATTCCTTCAACCGGGCTTTTTTGAGCGAAACATCATAATAATTGTTGATCGAATCTATTCCAAAAACTTCAATTCCTTTGGCTGAGAGCGATTTGGAAAGATAATAGCCGATAAACCCGGCACTCCCTGTAATTAATACTTGCATGGTTGGTTGCTTTATATTTTTGTACTTCCCGTTGGCCGGCTTTACCGTTAACCGATCAGCAAACAAAAATATAAATATTGCGGGAAATAAAAAAATAAGTCGCCGAACTAATCAGCGACTTAATTACTAACCCTAAACAGAAACAAACTATGAAATTGATTCTTACACAAAGATAAGTATAAATACGTTTCCAGCTAATTAAATATTGTTAAATTAAAATGCTTGTTTTATTTTTAGCGATCTTCCCAACCGAAACACTCCCCGGTAAGTTTTACAGGGATGATCTGATTGGCCAGGGAGGGCTGATAAGGTTTTTGTATTTTGATGTAATTGTCCGTAAAACCACTGATATAATTTCCTATTTTATGATCTTCGAACAAAACCGGACGAATCTGTCCTTCAAACCGATGGTAAAATTGACGTAGTTTTTGAGCCGAAATATCGATCAATTCGTTCACCCTTCGGTGTTTTTCTTCGGGCGAAACCACCAGTGGGATTTCGAGAGCCTTGGTTCCCTTTCTTTCGGAGTAGGGGAAAACGTGTAATTGAGAGATATCCAGTTCTTCGATAAACCGGCGGGCGTCGCGGAAGCACTCTTCGGTTTCACCGCGCATTCCTACAATCGTATCTACACCTATAAAAGCATCGGGTATCATTCTTCGGATGGAGCCGATTTTGTCGGCAAAGGCTTCCCGGGTGTATTTCCGGCGCATCAACCGGAGAACTTCGTTGCTTCCCGATTGCAGGGGAACGTGAAAATGAGGCATAAAGTGTCGTGAACCCGCGACAAAGGCGATGATCTCTTCGGTCAGTAAGTTGGGTTCGATGGAAGAGATGCGGTATCTTTCGATTTCGTCCATTCCGTCCAGGGTTTTGATTAGGCTCAGGAAATCGTCCCCGCTGTGGCGGCCGAAATCCCCGGTATTGACGCCGGTGAGGATCACTTCGCGTATACCCTTGGCAGCCACTTCCCGCACGGCCTCGACAATCTGTGCAACGGAAGCGCTCCGGCTCCGGCCACGGGCAAAAGGGATGGTGCAATAGGTGCAGAAATAATCGCAACCGTCCTGTATCTTCAAAAAACAACGGGTCCGGTCGCCGAAGGAATAAGCCAGATCGAAGGTGGACAATTGGAAAATATCGCAGGAGTGAGGCTCGGATTTTTCGATCGTTTCCAGGTGCTTCAGATAATGCTCCACATTGAATTTTTCGTTGGCTCCCAATACCAGATCGACTCCTTCGATCGACAAAATTTCCTTGGCGCGAAGCTGAGCATAACAACCTACGACCACGATATAGGCATCGGGGTTGTGATGCACCAGCTTACGGATCAGTTGCCGGCCTTTTTTCTCGGCCATATCGGTGACGCTACAGGTGTTGACGACGAAAATGTCGGCACCGTCTTTTTCTCCGACGGTCCGGGTGCCGGCGTCTTCCAGGCTATGCCTGATAGTGGAGGTTTCTGAAAAATTGAGTTTACAACCGAGTGTGATATAAGCGACTTTCTTCCCTGCAAGGTCCATACCGTTTGACTTTATATACTAAATAGGGTGCAAAAATAATGATTTGGCGCGTAATTTGCTATCTTTGCTGTAATTATCGGTATCCGGGAAGCATCATCGGTCTGAAGTCCGGAATACTGTCGTTTTTAATTCGTAAAACATGCGCTATTATATTATTGCCGGGGAAGCATCGGGCGATTTACATGCTTCGAATTTGATCAAAGGATTGAAGGCTGAGGATTCGCAAGCTGAGATCCGTGGTTGGGGCGGGGATCTCATGCGGGAAGCCGGAGCGGAAATCGTCCGTCATTATAAGGATACAGCTATCATGGGGTTTATCACGGTGTTGAAAAACCTGGGGAAAATAAAAGCCAATATCCGGCTTTGTTGTGAGGATATTCAGACCTGGAATCCGGATGTCGTGATTTTAGTAGACTATGCCGGGTTTAACCTTCGTATCGCTCGTTTTGCTAAAAATGCCGGATTGAAAGTGTTTTATTATATCTCCCCAAAACTGTGGGCCTGGAATACCGGACGGGTGAAGAAAATAAAAAAATATGTAGACCGGATGTATACCATTTTTCCTTTCGAAACCGAATTTTACCGGCAATATGGTTATACGGTGCAATATGGGGGAAATCCGTTGGTGGATGCCATCACAGAACGTTCTTTTCGGGAAGAGACCTTCGAAGCCTTTGTACAGGCCCATAGACTTACCGGGAAGCCGATTATCGCTTTGCTGGCCGGGAGCCGGAAACAGGAATTAAAGTATGTTTTACCGGTTATGCTTCGGATGACCGGACATTTTCCCGAGTATGAGTTTGTCATTGCCGGGGCTCCTTCGATGACCGATGCCGATTATGCTCCCTATGTCGGCGATCTGCCGGTGCGCATCCTGTATGGAGAGACGTATCGTTTACTCGGTCAGGCGAAAGCCGCCTTGGTTACTTCCGGTACGGCAACCCTGGAAACGGCATTGTTGAGGGTGCCGCAGGTGGTGTGTTATAGCGGAGAAGGAGGTCGACTGAGTTATTTCCTTTTTAAACATCTTGTAAAAGTAAAATACATATCGCTGGTCAATCTGATCTTCGGCGGAGAGGTGGTCAAAGAACTCATGATGCAGCATCTCAGTGAGAAGAATGTGCTGAACGAATTGTCACGCATCCTTTACAGTGAACGCGACAGGGAAAAAATGCTGAGAAATTACGATGAGGTGATCCGTCGCTTGGGGGCTCCCGGGGCATCCGGGCGTTTTGCCCGGATGATGGTGAAGGATTTAATAGGCTAACTTTACATTATCGATCCAGAATTTGGCATCCGGAGCGCCGATATATGCTCCGCCATGCCCGGAGGAAAAACGCAGTATCATATGCGTAGGCTGTGTTTCTGCCTCAGCCCAGCCTACTTCCTGTATGGGTACCATTTCTCCCTTGCTGTTGGTGCAGTATTGGGTATTTTCCCCTTTGATCAGGTCCATATAAGGCTTGAAAAATTTTTCTCCGGTAATATCTCCGTAACGGATAGGAATTTGATGGGCATTTTGCCATTCGTCGATCTCCTGGTCGTAGCGTTCGTAGGCTGTCCCTACCCGTTTGGCAAAAATATTTCCTTTCTCGTCTTCCCAACGGTATTGCAGAAGCAGGCAAGCCTCGGCATTGTTTTGTTCCGGAATCTTGGTGATCCGGCCGAATCCGGTAGCTTTCACCTGTTCGCCGCCGGGCTGAACCTTATAATCGAATACGAGGGCTTGCGGACGTTTACTGAAAGGGATGTTGTTGTTGAGTTTGGCCTGGGGATTTTTGGTATCCCTGATGGGTTCGATGACTTCTCCCAGAAAAATGGTTCCCGTAGCGATTACCGATAAGTTGATCATTCCCAATACTTTTACATGCTCCATACGGGTCTCCAGGCGGGCACAGTATCCCTCGCCCCGGGCTTCCGGGAAAATGGTCACACTGGCTTTATAAATCCCGCTGACCTTGGCCATAACGGTGGAAGTAGCCCAGGGAGAAAGCGTATTTTTATAGGGGGTGTTGTTGCGAAGCGTATCCCCCGGAGTAATTTCGTATAGATATTTAGTGGCTCCGCCGATGATAAACGCTTCATCCACCACCCTCACCCTCCATCGAACCAAAACCCCGTAAAGAATAGCTTCTGTCT
>CAJKZL010000363.1 GCA_905204385.1 uncultured Odoribacter sp.
AAGATTTTCTCAGGCCCAACCATCCCAGCACGGCGAACAAAACCGTACATACCGGAACAGCATACAGGGACACCGAATTATTTCCCAGGGAAAAGACCGTCACCGGGTATCCGACCGAAAATACCGACAATACCGCCAATACCGCTATGTAAATCCCATATGTGGGCCGGGATACCGAATAAGCTATTTCGCCGCTGCTTTCTCCGTTACGCTTACGCCAATACTCATCCGCCCCGTACATCGGCGAAGAAGCGGGCCGGCGTTTCACCCTACGGGCATATGCCAGCACGCACACAATCAAAACGGCGGTCAGCAAAATCCAGCAAAACAACCGATACTCGAAACCGGAAAACAGCGGCAAATCCGAAAGCCCCTGGGCTATACCGATGGTAAAGGGATTCAGGATTGCAGCAGCAAAACCTACATGGGCCGCAACATACACCATGCAAAGTCCCGTAATCGAATCATAACCCATGGAAACAGCCAAGGGTACGATGATAATCACAAAAGCCAATGTTTCCTCACTCATCCCGAAAACAGCCCCGAACTGACTGAACAAAGCGATGATCATAGCTATCACCAGATTGTTCACTCCCATACGCCTCATCGACCGATGGCGCTCAAGACTCCGGGTGAAATGCAAAAAAGAAAATATACCGGCATCGATGGCACGGCTGCTGTTCATAATCTGAAAGGCACCGCCGATAATCAAAAGAAAAGCTATAATACCCGCCTGTTTTTCAAATCCCAGCAAAAAAGACGAAAAGACCTGCCAGGTTTGAGGAGACTGCTCCACCGGATGATAAGAACCACTGACGATCACCGTCCGTGTCGCCCCGTTCACTTCCACCGTCTGGCGGCTGTATTCCCCCGCAGGAATAATCCACGACAAGACAGCGCAAATCAAAATAATAGACGCAATAATAGTATAAGTGTGAGGCATTTTCTTAAACATACTTCCGTTATTTTCGATAAATCCAAAAATTTTTCCAATCCACCCCGGCAAAGATAAATTTATTTTCCAGGAATAGCCTATGAAAAGCAAGCAATCGCTTTATAACTTTATCCATAAAATCTGTTACAGGCTTAACACTCGGCCGGCTGAGGTTTTGACGTAAAATAAATTATTCCGAAATTTGCAGACACGGGCACAAAAGTTTTGTGCCCCGTAACAAGCTACTACATAAAATAAACCGATATGTATACAGCCCTGAAAGAGGTGATTGAAAATGCCTGGGATAACCGGGAAACACTGAAAGAAACAGAAACCCAAACTGCCATCGGCCAAATCATAGAACTACTCGACAAAGGTCGGTTACGCACCGCCGAACCGGCTTCATCCGGCTGGCAAATCAACGAATGGGTAAAAAAAGCGGTGATCTTGTACTTCCTGATCCAAAAATCGGAAACCATTACCACCGGACCTTTTGAGTTCCACGACAAAATCATGCTAAAACAAGATTATGCCGGATCGGGAGTGCGCGTAGTGCCTCCGGCGGTAGCGCGCTACGGGGCTTATGTCGCCCCCGGCGTAGTAATGATGCCCTCGTATATCAATATCGGTGCCTATGTAGATTCCGGAACCATGGTAGATACATGGGCCACCGTCGGATCGTGCGCCCAAATCGGTAAAAACGTGCATCTCAGCGGCGGAGTGGGTATCGGAGGCGTACTCGAACCTGTGCAGGCAGCACCCGTCATTATTGAAGACAATTGCTTTATCGGTTCGCGCTGTATCGTAGTCGAAGGCGCGCATCTCGAAAAAGAAGTCGTCCTGGGAGCCGGTACGGTGATTACCGCTTCGACAAAAATCATCGACGTCACCGCCGCCCGCCCCATCGAGTACCAGGGATTTATCCCCGCCCGCTCCGTAGTCATTCCCGGAACGAGAAAAAAACAATTCCCGGCAGGCGAATACGACGTCCCCTGTGCCCTGATTATCGGTCAGCGCAAGGCGACAACCGACTTGAAAACTTCGCTCAATAACGCATTAAGGGAATATGATGTTCCGGTTTAAAACCCAACCGATGTCCGCAGATTATAGATTAGAGATTAAAGATTATAGATTAGAGATGGAAAAGATTAAAGTAGCTGTAGTAGGATATGGCAATATCGGTAAATATGTTGTGGAAGCGCTTCAGTGTACCGTTGATTTTGAAATTGCAGGCGTGGTGAGGCGCAATGCCTCCGTCATCCCCGAAGAGTTAAAAAACATACCGGTGGTGGAAAGCCTGAAAGAACTCTCAGGCGTGCAGGTCGCCATTCTGTGTACCCCCACCCGGAGTGTGGAAAAATATGCTTCCGAAGCATTAAGCATGGGCATCAATACCGTGGATAGTTTCGACATTCACACACATACCGTCGAACTCCGCACTGCCCTGGGCAAAATTGCCCGCAGCCATCAGGCCGTATCGATCATGTCCGCCGGCTGGGATCCGGGAAGCGATTCCGTCGTAAGGGCATTGCTCGAAGCATGCGCACCCAAGGGAATTACGTATACGAATTTCGGTCCGGGAATGAGCATGGGACATACCGTTGCCGTAAAGGCTATCGAAGGTGTCCAGGCAGCCTTGTCCATGACCATCCCTACAGGTACAGGAATACACAGACGGATGGTGTACATTGAATTGAAAGAAGGATATGATTTTCACGAGGTCGCCGGAAAAATCAAAGCCGATCCCTATTTTGCCCACGATGAAACCCATGTGCTGCAAGTGGCGAAAGTGGACGACCTCCTGGATATGGGGCACGGCGTCCACCTCACCCGCAAAGGCGTCTCCGGAAAAACACAAAACCAGTGGTTTGAATTTAATATGCGCATCGACAACCCCGCCCTCACGGCCCAAATCATGGTTTCCGCTGCCCGGGCTACGATGCGACAAAAACCGGGCTGTTATACACTGATCGAAATCCCTGTGATAGATTTGCTTTACGGCGACCGGGAAGAATTAATCCGGCATCTGGTTTAAGCAGTTGTCCCGAGAGCAATAATCCGGCCGGCCACCATCCTCAAAACGATAGCTGCGGTGGGCGGCCGACTGTTTTTATCACAGGCAATTCCTTGCCGATAAGTCGGGCATCCCCGGGCAGATAACTTGGGCAATCCCCGCCCGATACCTTACCCAACCTCTCCGATACCTTGGGCATGGTATGGAAGCAGGTATGCCCGATAAGACAACAGGCTGAAAGCCATCACTCACCGATAAATAAGCGGATACTTATTATTAAACCGGTAACCGATCCCCAGCATCAGGTAATTCGGAGTACGGAATTCCTGCAGATTGTAACCGACGTGGAGAAAAGAATTGCGGGTAACCGCCACTTTGAGTACCAGCATTTGATAAAAAGCCCTGAGATCACCGCCCCGGTGAAGCACATTGGTGCCCATACCTATGCCCACGGTAAAATAAGGCATTACATACTCCGCCCTTCCCGAAATGCCGAGTGCCGTCTGGGCATTCAGGGGAGGCTCCACAAAATGTTGTGGCTCGGGGGAATAGTAATCCTTCCGCGTAAATACATTTGCACTTGCATCATAAACCCCATCCAGAGAGATCCCTGCCCGGAATTTATAACTGACATTATACAGGGCGGCAAAATTCATGCCGATCACTTTGTAGGCCAGAGGAGAAGGTACAAACTCTCCGTCGTCCACATACCCTTTTCGCCTCCACGAGCCGAAAACCACACAGTCGTAACTAAAATGACGAGGAAAGCGGGGAATGCCGGATGAGGCATACAATCGTCGGAATGGCTCTGTCCGGTTGAAACAATACACTAATCCTACTTTAAAATCGACCATATTCAGCCCCGCATTCGGGAAACTGGTATTACCATTCGAAAAATGGGTCAGCGTCACCCCTGAAGTCAGGTCGAACCGGGGCGAAAGAATCCAATTCAAATAAAAATTAGTATTGATATAGGCATTCATTCGAGACCCCATCATCACATTAAACCTGTTGCTCTCCCGGTTATAGGCTTTCCACCCCCACGACAGGCCGAAATTCCATTCATAGTTAAAGGAAACGCGGGGAGAGATACTAACGATACGAGCGCCCTGAAACAGATATAAGGCCAACGGGTTGCCCAATTCCGACGGATTCCCGAAAGTAAAGCCGGCCACCCCAATTC
>CAJKZL010000364.1 GCA_905204385.1 uncultured Odoribacter sp.
CACCCAATTGTATTCGTAATTTCCCTCATCGTCGTAACATGCGGTAGCGGCCACTATGATACATAATGAAAAGAGACAGTTTATCCATTTATTTCGTTTCATCTGTCATTTATTTTTTTAATTAGTCGAAAAAGTCCGGGTATTTTCCACCTTTTTCTGATTTCTTATCATTAAACCTTCAACTTTAAACCTTCAACTTTCATCGTTTATCGTTACTCGTTCATCGTTATTTATCCGCATCCGGCCAGGAAGCCGGTATTTTCACGATATCCCCGCCAAAAGAAGCAAAAGTCATGTAACCCCGGTTTGCCGCCGGTCCTTCCGGATCTTTCGGCATGTTTACATAATCGTCCTTTTCAATAAAGAGATTCAGATAATTCACCATATAATAACCGCCTCCCATCGCTTTAGGACCGATCTCCGACAGTTTACTATCGTCAAACCAATCTGCTGCATCGATTCCCAGTTCCTGATTCAACAAAACAAATTTCGCCTCCGAAAAATAGCCCAACATACTATCATACCAACTTTTCGGCTTGGTGATATTATTCGTAAACCGGACGACATGCCGCGTGATATCCCTCTCCTGGTAATTGACTTCTTTAAACGGCATATTCTGTGCAAAATATTCATTCGATTCCAGCCGCAGATCGATATAGAACACGGTATCTCTGGCTCCTTCGCGGTATACGCGCAGCGGTACGCCAGAAAATACACTCCCGGCTTTCAATACGCATTCTTCTTCCAATAACTCATAATTCACCCCTTCCTGCGCATTTCCTCCTTCCACCTTCACCTTAAATTTACGGTCGTAAGAAACTGCCTCTCCCATCGCTTTTACAGAAATCTTCAACACGGTATCGGAAACGGTCACAAAGGCAAAAGAAAAGGTGGTGGTATCTTCCCATATTTTCGCCCCCGTACCCTCGCTTTTACAAAAATAGATCGCACTATCTCCGCTGTAAGTATCCAGAGAATCTTCCTTACACCCCAGACAAAGCAAAAACAGCGCTAAAATAAATCCTATATGTTTCATCATGGCTTCCTCCTATCAATTATATCTGTTATTGATTTCACTGTCCGGCATCGGGATAATATAATGCTCGCCTATGCCGACATTATTACCTTCCTGATTTTTAATCGTTTTCACCTGATTGCGTTTTAAGAAAAAGAAATACTGTCCTTCACCGTAAAATTCCCTTTGGTATTCCTCATCCAGCAATACTTCCGGGTCGAAGCCATCGGCATTTCCGGTCTGATATCCTCTGTTGATCCTCAACTGTTCGAGATACTCCGTCTTTTCTTCCGGGTCATCGGTCGTAGAAGCAGCGATCAGCAATAATTCGCTCAACCGGATCAGGGCTTGCGTCTCATGCCCGTAGGTATTTCCCTTTGCGGCATCTTCAGGACGGAACTTCAGGAACATCTTCACTTCACCCCGGTCCGCCGTTGCATTTTCAAACCATCTGTTGCGGTAATCATTTTCCTGGGTATACATCCCGGAAAAGTAACTTTGTGTCACCCACAGTATGCTTTTATCGTCCAGATCGGTACTGAACAGTTTTTTATACAGATCATCCCGCTTCATATTATGAATGCCGAACAAAATCTCCGGAAAAAAGATCCGGTCTTTGGCCACATTCTTTCCGGACACCGGAGGGAATATATCCGTAAAATTATTGGCATTGGTAGTGCCGGGATCTTTTCCTTCCAGCAGATCGGCAACAATCTGATGCGCTTCAGACTCATATCCGCTTCCCATATACCAAAGCATCCTTGCTTTCAATGCCCAGGCAGCATAATAATTCATCCGCAAATTCCGGTAATCCCAGAATCCGTCCTTATCTCCCAATCCGTCCGTTCTCACCGGATCTTTCGCCATCCATACGATAGCGGTATCGATATCGGCAATCAAATTTTTCATCATCGATTCTGCCGTCAGAAGAGAGGCCGGCACATCGGTAACCCGGCTATAATAGGGAATAGAGTGTTGCAGTAGGTTTTCAACAGTGTAAACCGGAACGAACAAACGGAACATATCGAAATGCAAGTAAGTACGCACAGCCAACGCTTCTCCCATCATCACCGGATTATCCCGTTTAGTCAGCAGAGCCTTATATTCGGGGACCCTTTCCAAAAAATTGTTGCAATCGGCGATCAGCCGGTAGGCCTCCTTCCAGATCTTTTCGAATATTGCTTTAGGATCGTCATTGGTATACCGGAAGTTCACCATATCGTGATATGGATTTTCCGTCGATTTAATATAAAAACGTTGGCTCAGGACATCCACTGTACCGCAAGTCATTTCTTTTGCATATAAATTCTCGGATGCCAGTCCCAGGTAGAGACCATTCAAAGCCTTCTGTATCCCCTGTTCTGTAGAATACAGTTGATCTTCCGTCATCGAATCATAAGGCTTTACATCCAGCCAGCTATCACAAGCGGATAATAAACCGACGATTCCAGCCATTAGTATTATCGTAATTTTTTTCATAATCAAAGCCATTAAAATGTGACGTTCAGAGATAAAGATACCGTCCGGGCAAACGGATAAGAAGTTCCCCTTTCCGCCCGGATGGTGGAAACCCGGAAAATATCATTCATATTTGCCCGAAGCACCATGCTTTGGATACGCAGGGCCTGCAGCCATTTTTGCTGGTTAAAATCATAAGAGAGGGATATAGACTCCCCGCTAATGGTATTCTCCCGCTGAACATAACGGTCGGTTTTCGGATAACTCTTCATATTGGAGTTCAGCGTAGCCGAAATCCTGCGGTACTGGGACCGATCGCCCGGTTTCTGCCAACGATCGTATAAAGCCCGCTTATCCTGATTGTGAGCGGATATTTCCCCGCTTTTGATATTTTCTATCCGGTTATACAATTCATTATTAAAATAATCGGCACCCCAACGGTAGCGCAAGTGTACTCCAAAAGAAAACCCTTTATAATACAAAGTAGTACCGAATACACCTTCCAGTATCGCTTCCGTATTACCGACTACCACCTCGTCGGTATTGTCGTAATCAAAGGTGTATATACCGCTTTTCTTGATAAATACCTCTTCCCCGGTCATAGGATCGATGCCGGCAGAACGAACGGCCCAGATGTCCGTCGGACTCCCTCCGTCCCGATAGCGTTGCAAGGTAGTTTTCTTTAATTCGTCGTTCAGCAGATCCAATTTATTTCCTATTTTATTATATTCCTGTTGCTGATGACGACCATTAAAAGTAAACACCCAATTCAGACGGTCCTCAGTTCGGTTCATCAAAGTCACCGTTGCTGTAAAATTGATCCCTTTGGTTTCGGTACCTCCTAAATTGGTGACATACGAACTACGCCCGGTAGAAGAAGCGATCGAGGTAGTCACCAGCATAGGATCCGTCACTTTATAGTAAGCATCTGCATTGAATTTCAGGTAATTATTAAAAAAGGACAAATCAAGCCCCAGGTTATAATGCAAAGTCTTTTGCCAGGCCAGGTCAGGGTTTCCGAAAGCCGACACAGAGGCACCCATTCCGTAAAGGTTTTGCAGACCGGTATTATACACATAAGTCGTATAAGCCTTATAAGAGGAGAAATTCTGATTTCCCGGTTCGCCCACTGAGAACCGGAGTTTGAACAAATCCGTCCAATCGCCGATGAAATTTTCATTGTGAATATTCCAGGCCAGCCCAAGCGACCAACTGTTGGAAAAACGTTTATTGGTGCCGAACACCGAAGAACCGTCGCTCCTGAAATTAAAATCCATCAAATAACGATTATCGTAAGAGTAGTTGGCATTCAGGTAAAAACTGGTACTCCTCGAAGTAGACTCACTATAGGACGGTTTGCTTTCGGTAGCATATTGGTTGGCAAAAGCAGGATTCGGGACATTGTCATCGGGAAATCCGACAGCTGTATAGGAATCATTGACCAGACGGGTGGAAGAAAATTCCCACCCCGCAACAGCATTCACCTGATGCATTTCGCCCAGCAATTTTCCATAGGTCACGGTTGCATCTCCGCTATACGACCAACGGTCCGTCGTATTTTTACTATACGATCCCCGTTCTGTTTTGGCTTTTTCGTCAAAATCGGTTTGGAAAGGCGATTTGAAATTTTCTACATTGGT
>CAJKZL010000365.1 GCA_905204385.1 uncultured Odoribacter sp.
GCTGCATTTTGCAGGGCCAAAAAAATTGTCATGGACGTGTTGCTGCAATTTGCAGCAACTGAACATAAAGCAATGACAGTTCAACGCAATCAGTACACAAAAAATACAAGGGGGAAGGAAGGGAGGAATGTCTTACTTTAAATAATAAACCCTATGATTACTTCTACCAACTTAAGTATGTTACGGAACCTGGAACATTTCCAGGTGATGTCGAATGTTCTCTCTTATTTGAAAGAAGAGAATCTGGAAGAACTGAAACTCGCCTCTTTTGCAGAAGGGTTTGACTCGAAGCTGAAAGCTTATGATGAGGTGCTGGTGCTTGAACGCGGAAATGTGCTGTCGTCGAAACTGAGTGAAGCGGATAAAAAGCGGGACGATGCCCTGCGTTCATTGGTAAATATTGTGAAAGCTTACACGGTCTTCCCCGAAGCGGAAAAAGCCGATGCTGCATTGAAGTTGCTCCATGTGATCGGAAAATACGGGAAGGGAATCGACCGTTTGCCTTATTTGCAGGAATCGGGAGTACTGACTAATTTACTTGAAGACCTGGCAATTGCCGGAAATGCAGCTTTGCTCGGTCTTTTGCATGTGGAAGAGTGGGTAAGCAAGTTAAAGGAGGCCGCTGCTGAATTCGATAATTTGTTTGTAAGCCGGGAATCGGACAATTCGACAAAGTTATCCGGTCAGGTGAAAACCATCCGTCAGGAAATCCAACTGTTATTCCAGCAACTGGCCACTTTGATGAATGCCTACGAAATGGTCTACGGGGCAACGGCCTACGCTTCGCTTTCGGCACGGATCAATGAGGCGGTGGATTATGCCCGTAGTCAGGCCGGCCGCCGTGGCGCACGCAAAGAAACCGGAAGTGAGTCTGTGAATGAATAGCGATGGAACTGTTTTTGGAACGCCGGCACTTGAAGCCGGAGTATACGATCGGGTGTCTTTCTGTCGTAGGCACCCGTTTTTGTGATACGCTGGAACCGGAGGTGCGTGCGGTGAAGGTGCCGGGACATACGGCTATACCTGCCGGACGTTATGAGGTGATGGTGAACCGTTCGCCCCGTTTCGGTCGTGAACTGCCGCGGTTGCTGGATGTCCCCGGTTTCGAAGGCATCCTGATCCACCGGGGTAATACGGTAAAAGACACGTCCGGATGTATTCTGGTGGGAGAGAACCGCAAACCGGGATATGTGCTGAATTCCACGCCTTACGAACTGCGCCTGACGGCTTTGCTCCGGGAGGCACAGGCAAGAGGTGAGAGAAATTTTATCGTAATCCGGTAGGAGAAAGCTTGTCTGTCATGAAACGTTTGCTGATCCGTGCAGCGGTGGTCGCAGGGCTTCTCGCTGCTTTTATTTTACTGTGGACGGCTTACCGGTCCGAGAACCGGGAACGCCGCCGACTGGAAGCCAACCAGCACAGCCTGCTGACGGATGTGGAATACTACCGCACCCGCGACAGCCTGAGTGCTGCCGGTGTGGAGCGCCTGAGGCTGACCGACCGTGAGTTCCGCCGCTATGCCGGAGAGCTGGAACGGACGGTGGAGGATTTGCAGTTGAAAGTGCGTCGCCTGCAATCGGCTTCGCGCACCGCCGTTACGACGCAGTATCCGGTGGAAGTCCGCTTGCGGGATACGGTGGTGGTGCGTGACACCTTGCGGGAATCCGGTAGATCCGGACTTACCGATACGCTCCGTCGTCTCTATTATATCAACCCCTGGCTGACGGTGGACGGAACGATTTCCGCGGACAGTCTCTTCCGCGGCCGCATCGAAAGCCGTGATACGCTGGTGCAGATCGTCCACCGCGTTCCCCGCCGTTTCTGGTTTATCCGCTGGGGCACCAAAGCCATCCGTCAGGAGGTAACGACCCGCAATCCTTACAGCCGCATTACCTATACGGAGTATATTGAGTTGAAACGATGAACATTCTGAGACCGTTAAGTAAAAAAGTAATAACGAAATTATCTAACAAGTCTGTTTTAATGTCATATTGAGTAAAACGAAATATCTTTTACTTTGGTAATTAGTTATTTCTGGAGATTCTTCACTTCGTTCAGAATGACAAAAATTATTTGCAAAACAATTCCAATTAACGACTTTATGTTAGAACATATTGCACCCTTCTCCATCGGTGCAGTGGTCGGTTGGCTGATTTTTTATTTCATCCGCCGCTACAAAAGTTTTACGCCTGCGATGCTGGTAGCAACTATTGCTGCCATCCTCGGAGGCGATGGAATTTCTTCGCTCGCTACACTGGGCGAGCGTTTCGGCAGCCGGGACTTCCACCTGTGGTATCTCCTCGGTGTTGCCGCCGGTTTTTTCGTCTACAGCATTTGGCTATTGCTGGTAATGATCTGGAATTACAAAAAGAAGACCAAAGGGGAGAAAGGTTCGCTGCAAGAATAATTTTTGCTGGAAAAAGCTTACATTTGAATGGATTTTAGCAGCAGTGTTGCCTGCCATGAACAAAGGGAATAAAGGTGAAACATTATTATACCAAACGTAATACGGAACCTCTGAAATTGAGGTAACTTTATCGGAAGATACCGTCTGGTTGACACCCGACCGGATGGCCGAATTGTTCCAGCGCAATAAATCGACCATATCCCGGCTTATTAAGAATATTTTTAAGTCGGGGGAATTACAGCCGGATTCAGTTGTTGCATTTTTTGCAACAACTGCCGCTGACGGGAAATCTTATGAGGTCTGTTATTACAACTTCGGCGTCATCATCAGTGTCAGTTACCGGGTAAACTCCTTACGTGGCGTACAGTTCCGTATCCGGGCAATGCAGGTGTTGCGCGAATATCTGGTCAAGGGATTTGCCCTGAATTGAAATACGACAAATTCCGCCGCCGCACCGCCGACCGCCTTTCTCCCGTCGAAATCCATTTCCTCGAAAGCTTTGAACGGGAGCGCAGGGAGCCCGCCGGAACCAAACCTTAAATTACTCCTGCAGAAATAAATGATTCTCCGGAAAAGCGAAAAGCTTTTCCGGATTTTTTATGGTGTACTCTAAATTTTCTGTTATATGTTGTCAGAAGAATTGCAATCAAAAGTAATCGATTTCCTGCGTTTTCCTTTGATTGTCGGAGTAGTGTTTATTCATGCTTATGATTCATTGTATGAGGGAATTACCCCCCCAGATCGCTGGATATGATATTTGATGAGGGTGTTCGCAATTTATTTTCACAGGTAATAGGACGTATCAGTGTGCCTTTATTTTTTCTGATTTCCGGTTTTCTTTTTTTCTACAGAGTGGATTGGAGCTGGAGTATTTATCGGAAAAAATTGATTAGCCGTATCCACACTTTGTTGGTTCCTTACGTGTTTTGGAATAGTTTGGTACTCTTGTTTTTTTTGTTTTGTATTTTATCGCCGTTAGGCCGGAGTTTGGGGCCTAATACTTTTGAGCATTATAGCCAGTACTCTTTTGGAGACTGGTTGAGGGGGCTTTGGGTAGACAGAGGAATGGGAACGGATATTTTGGGAGGACCTTTGGCTTATCAATTTTGGTTTATCCGTGAGCTGATGGTAATGGTTGTTTTGTCCCCTCTCCTTTATTGGTTAGTATTAAAGTTGGATTGGTATATTGTTGTTGTGTCGGGAATTATATGGTATTGGACGGATTATCATATTGAGATGCTGGGACTGAGTGTCACCTCTTTTTTCTTTTTCCTTTCCGGAGCTTATTTTAGTATAAAACAATATAGTTTGATGGAAAAATTCGGACGGTTGTTTTTACTATCGTTTGTATTATATCCATTTTTGGCTTTGGGGGACTTATTCACGAAGGAGTATTCCTGGAATATCTGGATACATCGTGGAGGTATTGTGATGGGAATCCTGTTTATCTTTAATTTATCTGTCTGGCTGATTAGGAGAAGGAAAATTCGGATAAATACTTTTTTGATGGGAGCCAGTTTTTTTGTTTACGCAGTGCATGTTCCTATATTATTACCTTTTATACGGAAAATGTTATATCTCTTTATTCACCCGGAGAATGGGTGGGGTTTGACATTGATTTATTTTTTAACCGTATTTTTTGTTGTGGGAATAGCTTTATTGCTCTATAAGTTTTTGAAATGGGGTTTACCTTGT
>CAJKZL010000366.1 GCA_905204385.1 uncultured Odoribacter sp.
TCCTCACTGCTGCCTCCCGTAGGAGTTTGGACCGTGTCTCAGTTCCAATGTGGGGGACCTTCCTCTCAGAACCCCTACCTATCATTGTCTTGGTGGGCCGTTACCCCGCCAACTAACTAATAGGACGCATGCCCATCCCTTACCTCTGAAGATTTCGCACTCAGATGATGCCATCCGAATGCAGTATGGGGGATTAATCCACGTTTCCATGGGCTATACCCCTGTAAGGGGAAGGTTGCATACGCGTTACTCACCCGTGCGCCGGTCGCCGGCAAAGTATTGCTACTTCCCGCTGCCCCTCGACTTGCATGTGTTAAGCCTGTCGCTAGCGTTCATCCTGAGCCAGGATCAAACTCTTCATAGTATTAAAATTTTTCATGGAAAAATTTTTGATTAACGATCACGAAATAAAGATTAACGGTTATCCCGTTCATCCTTTATCGGTCATCGCTCATCTGAATTTGTTGTATCTTTCGCTCAGTTATCATTTCCGTTGAAATTGATTTCAAGGACTCGCACTTGCTGTTTATTCAAACCTTTCAATATCTTAAAGAACTCTTCTTTTCTTCTTTCCTACCAGCCCCCTAAGAGGCGAAAGCGGATGCAAAGATAATGCCTTTATTTCATTCCCTCCAAATTTTTCAGAAACTTTTTTTAAACTTTTTTCTGTTCCGGCTAAAAAGCGAACGACAGAAAACAAGCCAGGCATCAATACGTTTCAGAACGTGTACTCCCGGAAAACATCACCACATCCTTAACGGTCATCCAACCGGACCGGAGGGCTTGTCCCTGAAAGCGGGTGCAAAGATAGAGACTTTTTATTTAACTCCAAAATTCTGAAGAGATTTTTTGAAGTTTTTTTTCATCCCTTGCTTTACCACATTATCCTGAAGAACTATCACAACTAAAAAACATTGAAAACCAATCCTCTATCACCTTCCATCTGCACTCTTGGTTTAAAACCCCGTTTCCTGATTGCGGGTGCAAAGATAACACATTCAAAATGCCATCTCCAAATTTTTAAACCACTTTTTTCAGAAAAAAATGAAACATTTTTGCAATATACTAGAAACAAACAACTTACAAATATAATTTTTTATGCCAAAAACAAACTTCCTTCCTCGTTCTGAGCTCGATTTTCCTCTTTGTCACCTTTTCTACTCGGAGTATATACTCCCTCCGTTACATAAACAGCAAACGTTTTTTCAGCAAATTGATAATCTGATCTTGCAATTGTCCCGGCTGAATGGGTTTAGACGTATAGCCGTCGAAGCCACTGTTCAGGATTCTCTGTTCATCTTCGGCATAAGCAAAGGCTGTAACGGCAATTACGGGCGTATCAGGCGATATATTCCGGATTTGCCGGGTTGCTTCATATCCGTTCATGCGGGGCATGTTGATATCC
Source organism: uncultured Odoribacter sp. (assembly GCA_905204385.1). The sequence goes on from CAJKZL010000366.1 coordinate 1,406, forward strand.
ATCAATACCAAATGCGGGTTATATTTTTCAAACATCTTTACAGCTTCTTCGCCATCCCAGGCATGAAGCAATGTATAATCCTTCTTCAACACCGACTCAAACAACTTATAATTGCTATCATTGTCTTCTGCAATCAAAATGATCAATTTTTCTTGTTCTGCGACCGGTCTCAGGGCACATTCTTTGATACTTTGGACTATTTTGTCGACGGGTTTATAAGGCAAAGTAAACCAGAAAGTGCTTCCTTCGCCCTCTTTCGAATTCACACCTATCTCACCTCCCATATTTTCTACGATCGTCTGGCATATCGCCAGTCCCAATCCGGTCCCCTGCACATAGCTGTTCAGCTTTACAAAACGGCCGAAAACGCTATCCAGCTTTTCTTCCGGTATTCCGCAGCCTGTATCGGTTACATAAAAATAAATGAAATCCTTATCTTTTAGATAATATCCAAATTCTATCGACCCCTTTTCGGTAAAATTCATCGCATAGTTAATCATATTTGTAATCACCTGGGTCAATCGGTTTTTATCGGTACTCATGCAACATTCAGGCATTTCCTGTTTGTAAAGGATTCGAACCTCGGGATGCTTGCTCCGCATTCGGGCCGAATTTTCTATGTTTAGAAACAGTTCATGCACATCTACCGGGGTCGACACGAACTCCAGGGTTCCAGCCTCGATTTTAGACAGGTCAAGTATATCATTGATCAATTGCAGCAACAGATTATTATTACTTTCGATAATACTGATATATTCTTTTCGTTCCTCTTCTTCCTCTGTAGGATTTGAAGCCAGGATCCCTGAAAATCCCACTATGGCATTCAAGGGAGTACGGATTTCATGACTCATATTCGCCAGAAACGCGGATTTCAATTTATTCGACTCCTCAGCCTTTTCCTTGGCTTTCACCAAGGCTTCTTCCATTTCCTTTCTTTGCGTAATCAACAAAGAGGAACCCACTAATGTTTTCGGTTTACCCTGTTCATCCCTTTCATCGACGGTAGCTTGTACCTCCACCCATTCATAATGTACTGTATTGCCTTTGCTGGAAATCACCCTATATTGTTCCTTAATTTTGGACACCTCTCCCTTAATGAGCCTTTCATAAGACGCTTTTACCCGTTCCCGGTCTTGTTTACAAATGTTCGAAAAATAGGAAGAATCGGGCACCGATAATTGTTGTTCGCTAACAGGCCCCTTCTTCGGAATCATTTCAACGGGCCTATTAACGTCACAAAGAATGGTCTCGCTATCCAGATCCCATTTCCAGGGAGTAATATCAGCAACATCCAGGGCTGCGGACAACTTATGATTAGCAGAATGCAGCATTTGTTGAGTCAGAGCCAATTCGGTATTATCCACACAGAACACATCCATATACCCTTGTTGTTTGGAAGGTGTTACCATGACCGTCAAATACGACTGCGTAGGCTCGTGATAATACTGAAAAGAAATCCCCTTTTTATCCGCCAGAGAATTATACAGATTCAAAAGGTCATGACACCTTTCTCCCTTAAACTCCGAATATTTTTTGCCAGTCAGCTTTTCCTGGGAAGCAAAATACTTTTCGAAAACCGGATTGATCTCCTTATAAATAAAATCGGTTATTTTGCCTTCTTCATTGTATATCAACTTCTCTCTGGCATATAAGATGGGCATATTCTCGATCAAACTGCTATAATTGGTCATCAGACGTAAACGCCTCCCCCTTTCCTCGGAGATCTTTCTGATCCACAGTACATAGAGACATCCCATAAAGAACACAATTACCAGAATCAATACGTAATACCAATATTTTTCCCAGAAGGTCGGAGGCTGCATACAAAAGAAGACATCCGAAGGACATCGTTTCAATTCTAATCCGGCATTGACAAAATCAGGATAATTGACCACAGGCGAGGGCTTACCGAAATCCATAAAACGAACATTCGTAACAGGAAGATTCTGCAAATTTTCCTCCACCAATTTCAGTAAATTAGCACTCAATACTTCATCTTTCCAAAAACACCCTCCCACTAATCCATTCGTCTCGGTTGCATTATTATATAAAGTGAAAATAGGCGCCCTGGAATAATTACTCAATAACCGGGAAATATCTGAAGTAAGTATAGTATTGCCTTGCTGCTGTTCTTTTTTAAACCAGGACATGAACAGCACACACGTTTTCGAATCATAAGTTTTAAGCAAGTCTACCAGGCTGTCGTTGCTCACCTCCCCGGCAATCAAATGCACCAAAGGCACTTCCGGCAGTCGAGCTTTCATCGATTCATCCATATCGTGCCTGCACTGAACACTGATACACCGTTTGTCCGAAAGAAAAACTACTTTTTTCATATCCGGCACAAGCGTTTTCATAAACTCCAGGGTTTCTTCAATATAGAAAGGAGCATAATAAACGGTCAAGGGAATATTTCCCCGGTAGTCAGACAGTAATTCCCTCTTACCTTCCGGAATAAAGTATTTTTCCAGATATGCACTCTCAGGACCTATGTATTTCCGCTCTGCACAAAGAATCACCGGCACGCCCTTCCAATATTTGCCGATTTCTTCCCTGAGCAATACCCAAGCAGAATTACCAAGCATAACAATGAGTTTGGGAGTAAACCGTCCATATCTGCCGAACAATTTCTTCTTATATTGATCTAAAGCCTCTTCATCCTCGATCGTCAGCATATTCATATGTACCGTAT
>CAJKZL010000367.1 GCA_905204385.1 uncultured Odoribacter sp.
CCGAAACGTTCTCGTCAAAACTCACGGTGTACCACAAATGCAATCCGGCTTTTCGGGTTCGAGGTTCGAATTTCCCGGCATAGGGAAAAACTCTCGTCATGCCGGTTGCCCGGATTTTTTTGGCAGCCGCATCCAGAGCAGCATGTCCAACCTCGATGTTACCGCTGCGGGTGGCAATTATTTGGATATCCTCGGGAAGCTCACGGAATTTGATTCTCACTTGTCCTTTGACCATGTTGGCGGTGGGATTCGGAACAACGGAAAAGTCGTCGCGAGGAACTTCCGTAACCAATTCCTGCTGGCACCCGACCAGTGTCAGCAAGCATACAACGTAGGTAGCAAAATATCTCATCATAACACAATTCTATTAGCAAAAGTAAAACATATATCCTGAATGGGTCCGAAACCGGTGAACACAGCCGAGGATTCGACATCTCCGGCACCGTCGAGCTTCACTTCATGTAACTCGCCTTCCGTACCTTTGTCCACCACAATGCCTAAGCAACGATACATCCAGTAATTGACTGATAATCCATGATATTGAGAAGTTCTGAATTGCAATTGCGTGATGGGTGCCCCGGCATCGTATAATTCAAAAGCTTCCCGACCATCTACAAAGAAACGATACAGCACAGAACCTACGGTATAAAAGAATTGTCCTTCAAATTCCATCGGCGCCACAGCAAATTGAGATTCATCATTCACAGGAAGTTTGCCGATATTTTCCTTGGTAATGGAATAGCCTCCGGCTACATGGAAATGGTAAAGCCAATATTCTTCCGTCTTCAAATCTTTTACCAGAGCCATTCCCATGGCCTCTTTGTCCTGTTTGTTATCAGCTCCCATCCAAATAACTTCCCTATTTTGCCATTCGGTATCGTCATCGAAGATTTCGACATTTCCTTTGTAGTAATCGGCATACATAAACTGTTTTTGTTCATTATCCCAGAAACAAACATAGCTTGTCTCGTTGGGTTGCCCGATTTTATCTACCCGAAAATTGGGAATAACTGTCGAAGTAAATTCCAGATACTCATGTCGATTTCTGTCAGCATAATAAATTCTTCGGGCATCGTCGACAATAACGGTTCCAGCATTCTGCGTATTCCCATCAATACCATATAACAATTTACGGGAATTATCCAATATCACGGAGGGCAGTAATTGAGCAGTGGCTTTGAGCACTTGCATATCGAACGGAGACATCAGGAATATGCTGTCCGGCTCGACAATCTGTAATGCTTCGCTTTCCAACCCACTCAAAAATGATGGAGAATAAACTAAATCGACAGCTTCCTGAAAACGTCTCCCATAACCTAAATCCATATAGGCATCTGCCGTGAATATATAAGCCGAGGAATCGGGTTCTTCTACAGCGGAGATGCGACGGTCGCCTTTTGCTCCATTGAGTACCAACCAACTGTTGATATAAGGTTTTACAGTGGTAATCTGCAATGACTGATAAAAACTGAGATTGGTAGAAAGGTCCGTTACGCTGAAGACAACGCTATATGCCGTTGTCCGCTGCGGAGGAAAAGTCAATGTCAGCTCTTTGGTGGAAACGGTGTCTACCACATATTTATTGTCTTTCGTATAACCTATCCTCCAGGAGTATTCTAAATTGCTCTCGTCGTTCCGCTCGCTCTGTTTCACTTCCGGCGTGTAGGTCACCCATAGAGTATCCGTAGAGGAAGGCTGTTTGTAACGGCAATACCCATCTTCACCAATAAGCATTTCCCGTCCGTCCTGGTTTTTAGCCAGAACGGTAACGGTCATCTCATTGATGTCGCGGTAATCGTAATTTCCCTTGTCATCGTAGCATCCGGCGAGGATTCCGCTCCCCAGAACCGCCATGCCTAATAATATGTGAGATAATTTCTTCATGATTTTTCAGTTTTAATAGGATTCCGGAAATGTAAAAGGTTCCGGGTTAACACTTGCATATTTTTTCATGAACGCCTCATAATTGGCAACATAAGCGGTTTTCAAAGCAGAGGCACGTGCTGGCCAAACCGACATGTTTCCCCACTCGGAAGGTGCTCCCAGGTACCAACCGTCTACCGTGCCCCAATTCTGTGGCATCAGAGTCATCCAAACAAAAACCTGTTTTGATTCAGAGTAGTCTCCCAAATAAGGTAGTTCATCCCAATACGACGGCTTCGTTACGGAAACCGGGAAAGTAAACTCATAAGTAGTATGCTGACTGTCGGCGTTATAAGCAGCCAATTCATAACGTAAAATCGGATTCCAGACAGCCCAGGTAGCCCATTCCTGATAGGTAGCCCCGAACGAACTCATGACCTGTTTGATATAGGTCTCTTTCTCTTCCGACCATTCTCCCAAATAAATTTCCTGATTCGCCCACCATGCCGGAGCAATGACCGGGAAAGTTATCGGGGTTTCATCAGGATGTTCCGCATTCCATTGTTCCGCAATCCATCGGAAATCATCCATCATATTTCCAAGCGGATAGGAAGACTGGACAAGTTGATAAATACTGTACTGAGGAGAATATTTATCGTTTATATTTTCAGTATACACATATTCCACCAGCAAATCCCGTTTTGCAACGGAGAACTCACCCAGCATCTCTGCCCGCATAGCCCACCAATAAGGTTCCTCTTCTACAGGGAAAGCAAATGCCAGGGGTTCTGTTTGTTTAGCTGCAACGGAACGTAACATCACATTGGCATAATCCCAGGTTTCATCTGTGATGCTGTAATTGCTCATGGGGAAGAGATTCAGGATGACAAATTCCTGTTTCTCTACCGACCAGTCTCCCAGTGCAGAGTTTCTCCACCAGGACGACATTTTTTCGTTCCGGGGCACTTCTATATCGGTTCTACCCTCTTTCTCCAATTCTTTGCGGAATATGATATTATAGTATTCCAGCCGTTCGTTTGGTTTCAATACGTCTCCGACGATATTTTTCATGAAAGTATGCTTCTCTTCGGAAAATTCGCCCAGCAAATGCAATTCCGAATCCCACCAGATGGGTTTCGTCGTCTCGGGAAAGGTAAATTCTTTACGGTCTTCCGGAGTGGCAGACGCATTGAATTCTGCCAATGCCTGACGCAATTCCAAGTTGTAAGCATCCGTTTCATTCCACATGTGGTTGTTGGCTTTGTTGAACGGTTTTTGAGAATAAGTCTCCATAAAAGCATATTTTTCCTCGTCGAACTCGCCTAACCATTCTTTGCGTTCCTGCCAACCTTCCGGTTCTTCGTAAACGTCTTTGATTTCCAACTCCAACACCGATCTTTCCAAAACGCCTTTTTCGAAAAATCCGTCGCTATTTTCCGTATCCACCACGATGCCAACCCGGTAGGTTCCTCTCGTTTTTGGACGACGAACTGTGAACCGGATCGTGTCGCGAAGCTTATCGGCCGCCAAACTGTAGTAGGAGTCGAAAACTACTTCCGCTTTCTTTGTCGAATCCTGTCCTTCCAACAATACGGTTTTCAATTTATAAGGCCGCTCATCGGGTGTCGGGAATCCCTGCAATTCCAATATAACGTCGGTATAAGTAAACGATGCCAAACTGTCTCCGTAATAGTATTCCACCTCGACGCCGTCTTCTTCACGGGTGTAGGTCGCAGTGGCAAAATTAAACGTCCGCTTGAACGAAATTTCCTTGTCTTCGTCAACCAGAAACTGCATGGCGTCCTTTTCCTGGCCATATTCGACCAACTCGTCCTCCTGGCAGGCAAACAGCCCGAGCAGGAAAATGAAATGCATATATCTTTTCATCATTTATCCGTTTTAAGGGTTCAATTATTCATCTCCGGTTCCGTAGGCAATTTCATCATCAGGGGTGGGTAATACGTAATATACCATCCGACCTACGGGGCAACGATGGAAAGTGGGGTAATCGTGACGTTTCAGGAAATAGAACCATTGTCCTTCGGCAAAGAAATCTTTCTGATATTCTTTGTTCAACGCTTCGATTCTTTCACTTTCAGATTTGAAACTCAGGTTGTAATTGCGTGATATGCCACGCGCATTTCTCACAGCATTGAGATAGTCCTCACTCCCGGACAATTCTACGGATTCCGCCAGGATATAGTACATTTCGGAGAGACGAATCAACGGAA
>CAJKZL010000368.1 GCA_905204385.1 uncultured Odoribacter sp.
GAAATTGTTGTTGCGAAATTCTTTCAGCCACCATCACAATCTGAGTTTTTCGGGAGGAACGAAACGGGTGTTCTATAATGCTTCCCTGTCCTATAATGATGATGGAGGCATCGAGAAAGGCAATGACTCCCGGAATATGAGCGGCCGGCTGAGGCTCGGAGCAGAATTGCATCCTAAAGTGTATATGGATTTTAGCATTATCGGGTCGATGGGTGAAAACAACGGTTATGCTGCCGGAGTAAATCCGATGGCTTATGCACAGAGTACAAGCCGTGCAGTCCGGGCTTTCGACGATGAAGGCGGGTTGCTTTACCTGAAACAACAAACCAGGTATAAGTTGAACACTTATCCCGTTGATTTAAGCTATAATATTTTTAACGAGATAGATAATAGTTATTCTAAATCCAAATCCACTCATGTGAGTTCGACATTTAATTTCAAATGGGACGTCCTGTCCTGGTTAAAATATGAGTTTGTGGGCGGTCTTAACCGGAATATCACGCAGTCTGAATCCTATGCCGGAGAAAAGACCAATTATATTGCCCGGCAATACAGGGGGTATGATTACGGTACGGAAACCAACGACAGTGAAAAATTCAAGGCTGCCATTCTGCCTTTCGGCGGGGAATTGTTCACCAATGACCTGGAAGTGACGGGGTGGAACGTACAGAATAAGCTGAATATTGAAAAAACTTTCCTGGAAGAGCACCGTTTGAATATCATGCTGGGCATGGAGGCTGTTTCTACGAAAAATCAGAGTCATTCCAATACACAGTGGGGGTATTCTCCGGAACGCGGGGAAAAACTGATTCCTCCGACTCCAATCCAGGATTTGATATTTATCGGAGGAGGGAGTGCTTTGAATGTTTTGGACCCGATGGGAGTTTTCCAGAAGTTGTATAACGGGGAAGGCGCCCAACGGATAAATTATACCAATAATTCTTTCTCTCTTTTCGCAACTCTGGCGTATAGTTATAAAGACCGGTATGTATTGAATGCCAGTATCCGGAACGATGAATCCAACCGTTTTGGGCAGGATCAGAACAAACGTTTCGACCCGACGTATTCTTTCGGTGTTTCCTGGCGCTTGGCGGAAGAGCCCTGGATGGAAAAAGTCAGGTCTGTCCTGAATCAGGTCAACTTCAGGGCTTCTTACGGTATTCAGGGTAATACGGTGACTTCTATCGGTCCTGATTTGATCGCTTCCCAGGGAGGGGTGAAAAACTATTTCTACGAATATTATGTGACCATTTCGCGTTTGCCTAATCCCCATCTTTCCTGGGAAAGAACCAAGTCTTATAATCTGGGTCTGGATTTGCAGTTGCTGGATGGTATCACTTTTACGGCGGAATATTACCATAAAAGGGCTAATAATATTGTCCGTCAGGACATTGCCTGGGAATATGGTCTGGGAAGCATGGAAATCAACGGGGGACGGTTGACCAATTCAGGTATGGAATATTCCTTGAATATCACGCCCATACGGAATGAAAATTGGGGATGGACTATCGGATTGAATTCTTCGAAGAACTGGAATAAGGCCGGCGAACGGTCTGTGGATAATCTCCGGGTCAGTGATTTCCTGAGTGGCCGCAGCGACCGTGTTTTAAAAGAGGGGTATGATTTATCGTCTTTCTGGTCGTATTCGTTTGCAGGACTTCATCCGGAAAACGGTTTCCCTACTTTCAATTTGTTGAATGACGAGGAAGGGAATCCGGTGGATTTCAACGGTGAATATACCGATTATCTGGTGTATTCCGGTAGGACAGAACCGAACTTCACCGGAGGTATAACTACGCGTTTGCGTTGGAAGGGACTGGTGTTCGGTGCTAACTTTTCTTTGCTCCTCGGAGCCAAAAAACGTTTGCCGAATCCTTTCCCTTTGCTGGGTGCGGATAAAAGCTCCCTGCCCGACTCACAGTCGAACCTGAACCGGAAACTGCTCCAGCGCTGGAAAAAACGGGGTGATGATAAGTATACCGATATACCTGCGGTATTTAACGGACAGTCCGGCGAACAGTTTGTCAATCTGCCCTGGAATGAAGCGAGGGAAAGTATGTATGAACTATGGGGAAAATCGGATGCTTTGGTGGTAAACGGTTCTTTTTTGCGCTGTCAGCAACTGTCATTGACCTGGAATGTGCAACAAAAATGGTGTTCCCGCTATGGGTTGAAGTCCTTGTCGCTGACCGCTACGGTTAACAATCCGTTTGTGATTTGCAGTAAACGTTTCGATGGTTTCGACCCGGAATTGGTGGAGAGCGTACAGCCTAAGATTTATAATATCGGTATTAACATCGGACTTTAAAACGTAAAATGTATGAAAAAGATATTTATTAGCGGTCTGGTTGCCGGATTATTCGGCTTGTCGGCCTGCCACGATTTTCTGCAGCCGAAATCGCAGAGTGAGTTTGTTCCCGAGACGGTGCAATCTTTGGATGAGATGCTGGTCGGGGAAGTTTATATGGGACCCGAGGACATCGGTTTGTATAATATTCTGGGGGTTTTTGACGATGATGTTGCCTGTACTCCGCAGGTGAAATACAGTGATAATCAGGAGAAAAATATAGAGCAGGGGCGTTTGGCTTTTTCCTGGGACCGGAATATGATTCATTTGCTTTCGGGGTATGGAAGTATTTATTCGGTGATGTACAAGCACATTCTGGGTTGTAATGCCGTGATGGATTTTATCGACGGGGTGGACGGGAGTAAGGAGCAGAGAGGCTCCGTCAAAGCCCAGGCATTGACTATGAGGGCATTTTATTACCTGCATCTGGTAAACCTTTACGGCAAACCTTATTCGTTTGACCGGAATGCCTTGGGGGTACCTCTGAAATTGACTTCTGAGTTGAATACCTCCGGAATCCCCAGGAATACAGTGGGGGAAGTCTATCGGCAAATTGTGGATGATTTGCTGGAAGCCGAAAGGCAGTTCGAGGTGGCCGGGGAACCTGAAAAAGGATGGAAAGCTTCCCGCAGGGCTACTGCTCCGGTGACCGACCTTTTGTTGTCGCGTGTTTATCTGTATATGGAAGATTGGCGTAATGCCGTGAAATATGGAGAGAAGGTGTTGGAATATAAGGGTTTCGGTTTATATGATTTGAATACAGTACCCGACCCGGTATCAAACCGTGGGTATTATCCGGACCTTTGTTCTTTGGAAAATCCGGAAACCATTTTTCAGTTCGGCAGCCAGGGCGATGCAGCCCAAATGGGAAGCAGGCAGATGGAATGGCAGGATGAATTGAGGCCGGGAATATTATCCACACTCAGCCAGTCCTTGTTCCGGGCTTCCGATGAATTGGTGGCTTGCATGGATGAAATCCCCGGTGATTTGAGGAAAAATGTTTATTTGATGTGGGATGCGCCCAGTATCGAGGATTTGGAATATTACCGGCCTTTGAGTAAATATCCGGCTTTTTATTACCGGATGGATATCAGCTACACCCAATGGGGTGCGGTAATGAAAAACACCGAAGCCTACCTGAATGCTGAAGAGGCGGCGGCTATGGTGAACAAAACCGAAGGGGACGCTGCTTACAGGACGAAAGCTCTCGGTTTGCTGAATACACTGCGGCAGCAACGGTTTGCGTCTTATGTCCCTTTGACGGCGGCCGATTTTACGAGTGCCGATGAACTGGTTGAATTTACCCGCAGGGAGCGGCGGCGTGAGCTTTGTTTTGAACATCACCGTTGGTTCGACCTGAGGAGATATGGCATGGAGCCGCTGACTCATACCTGGAATCCCCGGGAAGGCCGGCCGATTACCTATACCCTCGAAAAAAATGATGCGGGTTTTACGTTGTTGATTCCGCAGGGAGCATTCTCTCTGAATCCCGCTCTGGTACAGAATAAAACGCGGGGGAACTGATTGTCGAATTTTAAAATGCAAAAACTATGTCTACCAAGAAGATATTATGTTGTTGGCTGATGCCGGTGATTTTATTTTCACTGATTGCCTGTTCTGAAGAAGATTTGGGGCCTGTCGATAAGGCCTCGGTGCTGCGTTTTGAATTTCCTCAGGGGAACAATGCCTGGGATGCCGAAATTCAGGAAATTGCCCGGGAGTGGGGCATGTATATCATTTATAAGGA
>CAJKZL010000369.1 GCA_905204385.1 uncultured Odoribacter sp.
TTGCCGCTGACGGATCCGGTATTGAAATTTTTATTGATCCTGGTGATTATACTTTCGGCACCCTTGCTATTGAACAAACTGAAGATTCCGCATTTGCTGGGATTGATCATCGCCGGTGCGGTCATCGGTCCCCACGGCCTGAATCTGGTGTTGAGGGACAGCAGCATTATTCTTTCTGGAACGGCAGGGCTGTTGTACATTATGTTTCTGGCAGGTCTGGAAATCGATATGTGCGATTTTAAGATAAACAGCGGCCGCAGTTTTGTATTCGGGATGTAGACTTTTCTGATTCCTTTGGGCCTGGGGATCGTTGCCGGCTTGTATTTGCTGAATTTTTCCCTGGAAACCTCCATTTTATTAGCCAGTATGTTCGCATCGCATACTTTAATCGCATATCCTATCATCAGCAAGCTGGGCATCGCGAAAGACAAATCCGTCAGCATAACGGTCGGAGGGACGATGATCACAGATATGCTTGCATTGTTGGTGCTGACAATCATCGTCGGCATGGCTACGGGACAAATCGACAATCAATTCTGGACACAACTCAGTATTTCGATCGTTGTTTTCGTGTTATTCGTCATCCTGGTGTTTCCGATTGTAGGCCGTTGGTTTTTCAAGCGGGTGCAGGACAGTATTTCCCAATACATTTTCGTATTGGTCATGGTTTTTCTGGGCGCCTACCTGGCTGAGTTGGCCGGCATCGAATCGATCATCGGTTCGTTTCTGGCCGGATTATCCCTGAACCGTTTGATTCCCCGCTCCTCCCCCCTGATGCACAGGGTAGAATTTATCGGAAATTCCATTTTCATTCCTTTTTTTCTTATCGGAGTAGGAATGCTGATAGATTACCGGGTTTTCTTTACCAGCCTCGATACCCTTAAAGTGGGGTGTGTGATGATTGTCGTCGCTACGGTGGCCAAATACGCGGCCGCCTGGCTCACCCAGAAGACTTTCCGGATGTCCGTAGATCAAAGGCGCATCAGTTTCGGTTTGAGCAACGCACCGGCCGCCGCCACGCTGGCCGCCGTGATGGTGGGATATAACGTTATTCTGGGTCAAACCCCCGAAGGCCAGCCTATCCGCCTCCTCGACGAGAGCGTGCTGAACGGTACGATCCTGATGATCCTCGTCACTTGTACGATGGCTTCTTTTGCCGCCCAGAAAGGAGCGCACAATATCGCCGCAAACAGCAAGCCGGAAAAGGATAAGGATACATGCAGCAGTGAACGGATACTAATTCCGGTAAGCAATGAAGACACTGCCGAGGAACTGATCAATCTCAGCCTTGCTGCAAAATCCCCAAAGAATACAGAACAATTGTATGCTTTGAACATTCTGGATAACCAAGCTGCCGGAGACGAACAGCAATTAAAGAAATCCCACCGCCTGCTGGAAAATGCGGCACTGAGCGCAGCCGCCACCGATACCCGTCTGCAAGGGCTTATGCGTTATGATCTGAATGTCACGAATGCCATTTTAAGCGTAATCCTGGAACACCGGATTACCGATCTGATTTTGGGACTGCACAAAGAGAAAGGAATACCGACTTCCTTCCTGGGACGGATTACCGAAGGAGTATTGGAACATAGCGACGTTACCCCCTTCATTTACAACCCTGCACAACCGCTATCCACCATGAAGCGCCATCTGGTGGTGATTCCCGAAAGGGCAGAAAAAGAGGCCGGATTTCCGCAATGGGTCAACCGGATTTGGAATGTCATTCAAAATACCGGAGCAAAAGCCTTGTTTTATGGGGCACCGGAAACGCTGGAACGACTGAAAGCCGTAGGCGGAAAGCGAAGCGGGGAAACAGAATTTGTGACATTCAGCGATTGGGACGACTTTCTGATTATTTTCCGGGACGTTCATCCGGACGACAATTTATGGGTAATCATGAGTCGCAGCAACGGACTTTCCTACAATCCGCATATGAGCCGAATCCCCGGATATTTGAACAAATATTTCCAGCAAAACAGCTTTATCCTCATTTATCCGCTTCAGGCCAATGCGGCCAACAACCGGTATCTGGTGTAATTCAGGTAGCAGCCTTGAGTATGGTCTCTACCACTTTTTCGCGATCGAGGATATACATGCCCAGGCGCTCGTCCGAAACGCCGGGTTTCAGCCGATAGGTATACTGCAACTCTCCTTTACGGTTCTGTATATCAAAAAAACGAAAATCAACCGATCCGGAATGTTTCAAACTTCCTGCCACTTCCAGGATATGGGTGGAAATGATAAACATCGAACGTTTTAATGCTTCAAAAGCCGACAGGACCGCTAAAGAGGCCTCGTAAGCATCACGGACATTGGTACCACGGAACAATTCATCGAAAATCACCACCACATTTTTCAACAGTGCCATTTTTTCCGCCACCAACTTGATGCGGCGCACTTCGCTGTAGTAATGGCTGTATCCCAGGTTGATATCGTCCGATAAATTAATGGTGGAAAACAAACCGCTGAATATAGAGAGTTTCATCTGTAAAGCGGGCACCGGAAATCCCACATGCGCCAGGTAAATACAGATCCCCACCGCTTTCATATAGGTGGATTTGCCTGCCATATTGGGCCCGGTGAGAAAACAAATGTGACGATCCTGATTCAAGTGGAAATCATTCCCCACCGCTTGTTGGAGGAAGGGATGGTAAACTCCGCGGATATCGATACCTGCAGATTCCTCTCCGTATTCAGGAGAAGTGAACCCCAAGGCTGCAGACCGGACGGCCACCGATCTTAAAGCTTCAAGTTCATAAAGGATATCCAGCAATTCCCGTATTTTAGCAGCTTCCTCACAGCGAAACAAGTAATCCAGTTTTCCAAAAGCAGTCAGCGTGAGCTTATTCAGGCTCAACACTTCTCTCAAGCGGGATTGCTTCAAGAGAGTATCGATCTTCTCCCGGTAAGCCTGCATGGCGGACGGTGCATAATCGGTGATCGTTTCTTCACACCAACGTCCCAGGTTATACAAAAGTTCCCCCAGCATTTCCACCCCCCTCCATCTCAGATTCCAATCGTTGCCGGGTTTGATTTTATCGCTCCATGCATGCAGCCGCAATTTCCATACCGGCAATCGGTTCGCCCCATAATCCTGTTCCAGATAGATCTCGATAAAAGATAGTTTGTTTCGGTCGATATCCACCAGTTCGGGATATTTTGCCAGATATCGGATCACCGACTGCCGGGCTTCTAAAAAAGCCTTGTCTGCGACCGGCCGTTCCAGCATCCGCCGAAGCATCAGTTCTCCCCCTTTGGACACCGTGGCATCGAGGATCGAAGCGAGGCTTTTTTGTCGTTTGTCTCCGAAAATTTCCAGATCCTTCAAGGTCTGTTCGTCAGTGTGAAAATCGCTCATTGTCCGAATGTTTCATATAAGGAATGCTCTTCCTGTAAATACCCTAACCTTTTGAGATCTTCAGCGTCCCGTATTCCGACGCTCTTCCCGGCACTCAAAACGTACAGAGCATCGGAAATATCCAGGATGTCCCGGTAAAAATGATCGGTAATCAAAATGCCTTTATGCTGACGTTCCCGACGTATCAAGGTCTTCAACACTTCTATATGCAAAGGCATAATCTGGGAAAACGGTTCGTCCAGCAAGGCAAATTTCGCCGGAGCAGTGAGAATGGTATATACTTCGACCAAGCGACGTTCACCTCCCGAAAGCTTCCCTATCCGGCATTTTCTGAGTTTTGCAAATTCAGGAAAGAAATGGACGAAATCGTCAAAATCCGTCCGAAAGTCTCGGAAAACCTGATGAACAGTAAAAAAACGCGGAATAAAAGTACCTTGTGGCAAATAACGGATATCCCGGCAATCCCTCTGTCTGGAACGACAATATTTGCCGTCGATCTTTATCGCAGCCTCTTTGCCTTGAAGATCACCGAAAATGATCCGCAACAGACAAGATTTTCCGCTCCCGTTTCTTCCCAATAATCCTGTAATTTTCCCGGTTTCACAGGATATAAATGCTCCGTTGAGAATCTGCCGGAACCCCCAACGAAGGATCACGCTATCGACGGCTAAAGTATGATTCATGACATTTTTATGACCAAGACCACCATGCCGATAAATATCAGC
>CAJKZL010000370.1 GCA_905204385.1 uncultured Odoribacter sp.
GAGAAAGGATTTTTGAAGTTTGCAAGGCCGGCGGGATGCTGTTCTGTTTATAATAATAAAAGGCTTCCTCTTCCACCAGGCGGTTTTGTCCCGGAAAGTCCCGCGATGGCTGCTCGATCAAGAGAAAATTTTCGCTGAGGTCATATTTCCAGCTAGTGGTCTGATGGCACGAACGGATATAATGTTGCTCGTTGCTGTCCACTGCAAAAGTCAATTCCGCTTTGGTAGAGAAAGGAGAGGCCGTTTTACGCTGATTACTGATGAGGATTTGTCTCAGCAATTGGTAGTCGATGTAGTCGAAATTTATGGATTTCAGGTATAATTCATTCCGGTCCACGGTGAATGTTCCTTTACAGGAAATGCGGATTTGGTCGGGATAGGACTTCTGACGCGTTTTGAAACTAAACGTATAATCCAGGCTGTCCGTTTCTACGGGCTGTATGTCGTAGTGCTTCAACGGGGCGAACAGAGGACCGTAGAGCTGGATAGCCCTGAATAAGGTGAATATCTTCCGGGTGCCGATGTCGTAGCGGGAATTTCCTGAGGTCAGGAAAAGAGGGATGAGGGTGTCTTGGGCATTCAGAGTGAGATTGTAGCTGCGTGCTATGTATTCGGGAACAAAGTAAGAACGGAATGTCTTGTCCCAGAAATTGTAGGGTTGAACGTTTCCGGAGGTGAAATACAATCCGTATTCTTTGCGGTATTCGACTACGGTATCCTGGCAGAGAGTGATTTTTTCGTATTGAGCAGGTCCGCAGTAACGGCATAGAGGAATACGTGAAGCCTTCATTTTTTTTAATTTCCCGCTGACCAATTCCAGTAAACGGCGGGTAGACAGTCCGGTAACCCTGGCTTCCGGCAATTCATATTTCAATTCCTTCAGGCAAACCAGGGGATGTTTCTGTAATTCTCCTACCGTCCTTTTTTGGCTTAAATATCCTATCCCTTGAAACTCCAGGGTATCTGTGGAAGACAGCAGGGCGGTATTGATCAAACATTCGCCGTCGATGTTGGAAGCGGTCAGAAAAATCATTTTCCTGGGGAAACTGACATAAACCCCGAAGACGGGATCGTGCTTTTCGTCCACGATTTTCAAGTTCAGATATTCATTTCCGGGCTGGGCCTTTGCCTGGAAAGAAAAGAGGACGGCGCAGAATAGGAGGAGGATTTTGTTCATGGGTGGTGGCATTCGTTCGGTATTTCCTTGTCGTGGGGCTTGTCGGGCCGCGAAGGAGATACTGTACTGTCCGGCGTTTTCCAGGGGATGGTAAACCGAAATTCCGTACCTGCTCCCGGGGTGGAGGCCACTCCGATCGTTCCACCGATGTTCTCAAGAATCATCCGGCAAATGGGTAGTCCTAATCCGGAGCCTTGGGCGAAGCTATTTAATTTTGTAAAACGGTTGAAAATTTTTTCAAGATGATTCGGAGAGATTCCGATGCCGGTGTCTTTGACGTAAAATTCAATTTGCCGGTCCTTCAGGAGGTATCCGAAACGGATTTCTCCTGCCTTGGTGAATTTGCACGCATTGTTGATCAGATTGGACAAAATTTGCGCGATCCGGTTTCCGTCGGTTAGGGTAATCGTCTCGGGAAAGGCTTTATCGTAAACCAATTGCACCTGCTGTGGCGTACGGGGCAGGAAGATATCGTATAGGCCCTGGCATAAAGCATTCAGCGCGACCGGTTTTTCTTCGAATTCTAGCGTTCCGGCTTCAATGCGGGAAAGATCGAGAATATCGTTGATCAGTTGTAATAAAAGTTCCGTATTTTTCTCGATGATGTCCGCATACTGTTCACGCTCGTCTTCTTCTGTGACTTCTGCCAGTAGTTTTGAAAAGCCTACAATGGCATTCAGCGGTGTACGTATTTCATGGCTCATATTGGCCAGAAAGGCTGATTTCAGCTTATCGGCTTCTTCCGCTTTTTCCCGGGCTTTGATCAATTCGGCCTCGGTTTCTTTTTGTTTGGTGATATCCCATGCAATTCCCACAAGAAGAGGGTCTTTGTTTTCCTGGGGAATCAAGGTTTTAATTGTATTCACAATCCTTTCCTCCCCGTTCACCGTGGTGTAGTTCTCTTCGAAATTCACCGTACGGTTCATTTTCAGTAATTCCAGATCGTCGGATCTGAATTTCCGGGCATCTACCGGATTAGGGAAAATTTCGGCATCCGTTTTACCGATAACGGTTTCGGTAGGAATGCCGGAGACCATAGCAAATTCCTTGTTCCAATACAGATACCTGAAATCATTTCCCGTGTCTTTTACATATAGGTAGACCGGTATATTATTCAGTATGGTTTCCATGAGGGTGTTCAACTCCTGGATTTTCTTTTCCTGTTCTATTCTTTCGGTAATATCCCGGCCGATGATCCAGATAATGTCTTTGCCTGTATTATCCTGCAAAATAAAGGCAGAAATTTCCTGCGAGTAGAGTTTTTTTCCTTCGGGCAGATGGAAAGAGGTTTTAAGAGTGTTTCGGTTTTGGCGGATTTGCTCTACAAATTCATCCCATTCCTGTTTCGTCTTGCCGGGTAAGACGTCATAAATTTTATAGGTATCGATTTCCCGGACCAGTTTATAATGCTTTTGAAACTGGAGATTGGCAAATTCAAGTTCTCCGTTGGTGCGGACGGCGTATATTTCTTCCAGGGAATTATTGACGGCGGAGGTAACCATTTCCAGCCGCCGTTGGGCTTTTACCGTGTCGGTAATATTCCGGCATATGCAAAGAATATTGTCCTGATCGATGGGAATGACCCGGTTTTCAAAATTTTCAATTTCCCCGTCCACCACCAGATTGTGGTATCCGATGGAAGGTTTGCCGGTATGAACAACTCTGTCGAAATTTTCTTTTACCGGTTTATAGGCATCCGGAGGCAAAATTTCCGTGAGGTTTTTGCCGCATAAATTGTCGCCCGATCCCCCGACATGTACTGTGGCTTCGGAGGAAGCGAGAGCGACGTAATTGTAATTCTTGTCGAATACCGAAAGCATATCCGGCAGGATGTCGAGGATTTCCAGGCTGTGCTTTTGTTTAAAATCCGCTGACAGCGACTCTGTGTGATGCTGAAGTTTTAATTGCCGTTCCAGTTCATTAATTTTGCAAATTAATTCTTCTTTCGACAGATCCTCGTAGTTTGACATATAGAAAAGCTATTAAGAGATTAGGGTATTTGGCTTGAAACAATTTACAAAAATAGGATAATAATCGAAAACTCAAAACAGAATAAAGATATTTATCAGTCTATCTCTGTTTTACGTTGTGCTTTTTCCCATGCTCCATTGCCTTTATTTTTCCTGAGATAACCGAAGGCTTTTAAAACGTTCAGGTTCATAAAAAGAAAATAATAGGGAATGAATAGCAGTTTGATCCTGATGTGATTTTTTTGCATCCGATATCCCAGGGATGCCAGGAGATAAAAAAGGGCCTGAAGGATGAGAATTGTGCAATAGAAGGGGGAAAAGGCTGGATAAACCGTTAATAAAAGGTTCAAAGGAAACAATAGGAAAAGCAGCACCGGTGTGACGGACCAGCGTAACACCCTATGAGAGAGGTATTGAAATTTGAGGGTCGCCAGGTGAAACGGATTGGATAACAGATGAGGACGCAAGCGTTGAATGGACTGTAAACCTCCTGCTGCGATCCGGATTTTTCTTTTCTCTTCATTGTGCATGTCGGCGGAGCTGTCTTCAAGGGCATAGGCCGTATCGCAATAAGCGATTTTATATCCCTGAAATGCAATCTTCATCGACAACATGAAATCGTCGAGCAGAGTATCTTCCGGTAACTTTTCAAACAGTCCGGTCCGGATAGCGTATAATTCACCTGCAGCTCCGACGGCGGAATATAAACGGGAATCCCAGGCTTTAAGCTTGGATTCGTATTTCCAGTAGAAACCTTCTCCTCCCGCGCTGGCGTTATCTTTTTCGTGTACCATGATTCTTTTTTCGCCGGCTACGCATCCTACTTTCGGATTGCTAAAAGGTGCCATGATTTCCAGTATCGCTTCTTCGTTCAGCATGGTGTTGGCATCGGTAAAAACCGTAAAGGGAGTTTTGACGAATTGCATTCCCCGGT
>CAJKZL010000371.1 GCA_905204385.1 uncultured Odoribacter sp.
AGTGGTGCCGTTTATCCTTATCCGGTGACCGAGCAGTTGTCGGACCGATGTGAGAACCGGAAATATCATGCTGTTTATTTGGAAAATGAATACATTAAGGTGATGATCCTGCCGGAATTGGGAGGGCGTGTACAGATGGCTTACGATAAGATGAAACAGCGTCATTTCGTTTATTACAATCGTGTCATCAAGCCGGCTTTAGTGGGGTTGACCGGGCCGTGGATATCCGGGGGGATAGAATTTAACTGGCCGCAACACCATCGTCCAAGTACTTTCCTGCCTGTCGATTTTACCGTGGAGGAGTGTCCGGACGGGAGTGCGGCGGTCTGGGTAAACGAGATGGAACGGATGACCCATCAGAAGAGTATGGCCGGATTTGTGTTGCGGCCGGGACATGCTTTTCTGGAAATCAGGGGAGTGCTTTACAACCGGACTGAAATCCCGCAGACTTTTTTGTGGTGGGCAAATCCGGCGGTGGCGGTAAACGATCGGTATCAGAGTGTGTTTCCTCCGGATATTCATGCGGTGTTTGATCATGGAAAGCGTGCAGTTTCGAGTTTTCCGATAGCCACGGGTACTTATTATAAAATGGATTACTCTGCCGGTGTGGATATTTCGAATTATAAAAATATCAAGGTGCCGACTTCCTATATGGCTGTAAACTCCCGTTTTGATTTTGAGGGAGGGTATGAGCATGATACTTGCGCCGGGATGCTGCATGTGGCGAATCATCATATTTCTCCGGGCAAAAAGCAATGGACCTGGGGGAACGGGGATTTCGGCCGTGCCTGGGACCGGAATCTGACGGATGAGGACGGCCCGTACATCGAGTTGATGGCGGGGGTGTATACGGAGAATCACCCGGATTTTACCTGGCTGCAACCTTATGAGGAGAAAAGTTTCGTACAATATTTTTTGCCTTACCGGGAGTTGGGGCTTGTGAAGAATGCCAGTAAGGATTTGTTACTGAATATGGAGCCTGAGGAAGACGGATGGGTGAGGTTTAAGGTATTTGCGACTTCCCGGCAAAGAGTGAGGGTTGTTTTGAAAAACGGGGAGGGGGGAGTGTATTATGACCGGGAGGTTACGGTTGCTCCCGAGGTGTTGCTGGACGAACGGGTGGATGTGCAGGGGGAAGGGTTCGGCCGGCTGGTGCTGGAACTATCGGCAAACGGAAGGGAATTGCTTCGTTGGCAGGCGGAACCGGATGAGGTTAAACCTATTCCCGATGGGGCTGAAGCCGCCTTGCGGCCGGAAGAAATTAAGACAACCGAGCAGCTGTATCTGACGGGCTTGCATTTGGAGCAATACCGTCATGCTACGTATCATCCGGTGGATTATTACGAGGAGGCTTTGCGGCGTGATCCGACTGATGTGCGTAACAACAATGCCCTTGGGTTGTGGTACATCCGTAAGGGACGTTTCGTCAAGGCCGAGCAATACCTGCTTAAGGCCGTGAGTACGTTGCAGAAACGGAATCCGAATCCCTACGACGGTGAGCCTGTTTATAATTTGGGGCTTGCGATGAAGTATCAGGGGAGGATGGATGAGGCTTACGACCGGTTTTATAAGTCCTGTTGGAATGGAGCCTGGCAGGATGCGGGTTATTTTGCCTGTGCACAGATTTCGACCATGCAAGGCCGTTGGGAAGATGCTTTGGAGGAGATTGACCGGTCGCTGGTACGCAACTGGCACAATCACAAGGCGCGGGCACTGAAGGTGGCGTTGCTCCGAAAAGCGGTGCGGACGGCAGAGGCGTTGCAGTGGATTGAGGATTCATTGAGGATCGACCGGTTTAATTTTGGCTGTCGCTATGAAAAGTACTTGCTTACGCAGGCTGCTGAGGACCTGGAAGTGTTGAAGAAAATGATGCGCAATGAGGCGAATAATTATGATGAGATTGCGCTGGATTACTGTGGTGCGGGATGTTGGGAGGAAGCCGCCTCGCTGTGGCGGGTGGCGATTGCAGTAGGAGCGGTGACTCCGATGACTTATTATTATTTGGGTTGGTGCCTGGATCAGTGGGGCGATTCCGGGGCAGAGGAAGTTTTTGACGAAGCGGCAAAAGCTTGTCCCGATTATTGTTTTCCGAATCGCCTGGAAGCCATACTCGCTTTGCAATGTGCCATGGCACATCATCCCGGGGATGCACGGGCTCCTTATTATCTGGGGAATCTGTATTATGACAAGCGGCAGTATGATCTTGCTCTGAAAGCGTGGGAAACTTCGGCGGAATTGGATGGGGAGTATCCTACCGTCTGGCGGAATCTGGCTTTGATTTATTTCAATAAGGTAAATCAGGAGAAGGAGGCTGTTGACTGTATGGAGCGGGCATTCCGGGCCGATCCGACGGACGCGAGGGTGTTGATGGAGCTGGATCAGCTTTATAAACGGACCGGCCGCCTGCCTGAGGAGCGTTTGGCCTTTTTGCAGCAATATCCTGACTTGATCCGGGAACGGGATGATCTGGTGCTGGAAGAAATCACCCTGCTGAATCAATTGGGAGAGTATGAAAAAGCGAAGACAGAGCTGGATGGGCATGTTTTCCACCCCTGGGAGGGAGGTGAGGGGAAGGTCTCTGCGCAGTATCAGTATGCCCGTACGGAGCTTGCCAAGAGAGCTCTGGCTTATGGCGGGTATAAGGAGGCGATCCGTTTGCTGGAAGAATGTCTGATTTATCCCCGGCATCTGGGAGAGGGGAAGTTATATGGGGCACAGGAAAATGATTTCTATTATTTCCTGGGTTGTGCTTACGAAGCTTTGGGAGAGAAACGAATGGCTGACGAATGTTGGGAGCGGGCAACGCAAGGACCGTCGGAGCCTGCTGCAGCCTTGTATTATAACGATGCTAAGCCGGATAAGATTTTTTATCAGGGACTGGCCTTGCAGAAGCTGGGACGCCGGGATAAAGCGAAAGGGCAGTTTCATCGGTTGGTTTCCTACGGTCAAAAACATTTGTTCGATCAGGTCAGATTAGATTATTTTGCTGTATCTTTACCTGATTTGTTGATTTGGGAAGATGACCTGGACCGTCGTAATGTGGTCCATTGCAAGTATGTGATGGCTTTGGGATATTGGGGATTGGAGCAAGGTGCGCGTGCTGTCAGTCTGCTGGAGGAGATTGAAAGGATGGATGTGAATCATCAGGGTGGGCGGGCTTTACGTACTTTAATCGAGGGGAAATTTTAAATGGAGTTTGGTATTGATGGTAATGTGCTTTATCCACTGCCATGCCTTGAGAATATCATATACTGTAGTATAAACTAATACAATATTGAATGAAGACACAATTGTTTATTTTATTATTGCTGGCTTTTTCTTTTACCGTTTCGGCCCAATCCTTTACTGTTGGAAAAGGTGGTTTTTTGCTGAACGGTGTTCCTTTTACCGTCAAGGCAGCGGAATTGCATTATACCCGTATTCCGCAGCCTTATTGGGAACACCGGATAAAGATGTGTAAGGCTTTGGGAATGAATACGGTTTGTCTATATGTTTTTTGGAATGTACATGAGCAGCGGGAGGGGGAGTTCGATTTTAAAGGTCAGAATGATATCCGGGCTTTTTGCCGGCTGGCTCAAAAGCATGGGATGTATGTGATTGTCCGGCCGGGACCTTATGTGTGTGCGGAGTGGGAAATGGGGGGACTTCCCTGGTGGTTGCTGAAGAAGGAGAATGTGGTTCTTCGTACGATGGATCCTTATTTTATGGAACGTACGGCCATTTTTATGCGTGAGGTGGGGAAGCAGTTGGCTCCGTTGCAGATTACCCGTGGGGGGAATATTATTATGGTGCAGGTAGAGAATGAGTATGGCGCTTATGCAACCGATAAGGTGTATGTAGCGGCGATCCGGGATATTGTGAAGGCTGCCGGTTTTACCGAGGTTCCGCTTTTTCAGTGTGACTGGAGCAGTAATTTCATGAATAATGCGCTGGATGATTTGTTGTGGACGGTGAATTTCGGTACGGGAGCCAATATTGAACAACAGTTTAAGAAATTGAAGGAAGTGCGTCCGGAAACGCCTTTGATGTGCAGTGAGTTCTGGAGCGGTTGGTTTGACCATTGGGGCAGGAAGCATGA
>CAJKZL010000372.1 GCA_905204385.1 uncultured Odoribacter sp.
ATACATGCTATAGGTTTCTAGGATTGGAGTAAGGTAGCTTTAAGGATTTTAAAGGAGCTGGGTTTAAATGTACATCATCTTTCACTGGAAGAAGCCCGGAAGAATTATGATGAGGCTATAGCCTATTATAATAAACGAAGATTAGGGTGTTCGCTTTGGAAAGGGATGTTGATGGCTGCAGACCATTTGGCTTCGGCTTTGGGGGAAAAAACGGATGATGCTCTGGAAAAATTATTCCGGGTGCCGGATTTGTCTTTTTATAATCGTGAGAATCTCTTATATCCTTTGTCGCTGATTAAAGCTACGGATAGACGTCGGCACACATTGGTAACCGCACCTACCGGAGCCGGGAAAACGGATTTTTTATTGCGGCGTTGCCGGGGGAGGGTGTTCTATACGTTGCCGTTTCAGGCATCGATTAATGCTATGTATGACCGTATCCGTAAAGATTTAAAGGAGATCAAAGCGTTGGTAACTTTGCAACATGCGGCGTCCTGTGTGAAACTGGAAGGGAAAGTGATAGAGGAGAAAATATTGCATCGTGCTCCCGGGTCTTCGGTGAAAATATTAACCCCTCATCAGATAGCTTCCATAGCTTTCGGAATCAAAGGATTTGAAGCAATGGTAGCCGATTTGAAAGGTTGTGATGTAATTTTGGATGAAATTCATACATATACGAGTGTAATTCAGGCTATTGTTCTGAAGATTGTAGAAATTCTGGTGAAATTGGATTGCCGCATTCACATTGGGACCGCAACTATGCCCGCTGTATTGTATCGCAGGATATTGGAAATATTGAGGGGAAGTGAGGAAGTTTATGAAGTGAAATTGGTTCCGGAAGTTTTAGATACTTTTAACCGTCACCGGATATATAAGGTAAATTCTTTTGAGGCGACGGACAGAGTGATTGCGGAGGCAATAGCGGAGAAGCAAAAGGTTCTGGTGGTATGCAATCAGGTGAAACGGGCGCAGGAATGGTATGAGGTGTTGGCTGATCGCTATCCGGAAGTAAATAAGATGCTTATACATAGCCGTTTTAAACGGGGAGAAAGAAACAGGTTGGAAAATCTCCTTCGCAACGAGATGAATAATAGCAGTGAGGCCTGCCTGGTTGTATCGACTCAGGTGGTAGAAGTGAGTCTGGATATTAGTTTCGATTTGATGATTACAGAATGTGCTTCACTGGATGCCCTCATTCAACGCTTTGGGAGAATTAATCGGAAACGTATGTCCTGGGCGGAGAGAGTGTATAAGCCGGTATATGTGATCCGGCCTCCGGAGGATAAGAAAGAAGCGTTGCCTTATGACCTGGAGGTATTACAAAGAAGTTACGCTGTGCTCCCGGACGGTGAGGTAATGGCTGAGCGTGATATACCCGGTTTATTGGATGAGGTGTATCCGGAAATTGATTATCATTTTGCGGATGTAGAGATGAATGTCGTATTCCGGGAGGGAAAATGGAAAATTTTCGAACTGAATCACCGGCCGAAATCGGCTTTGTTGGAGAGTTTGGATATTGATTCCGTGGTTTGTATTTGCGAATCAGATCAAGAGAAATATAAACAGGCCGGATATATTGAGCGCTCAAAACTGGAAATTCCGGTAAGTTTCCGGAGTATTGGATACTGCGGGTTAGAGCAATTGAAGGAGGGAATGTGTCCCTTTGTTATCCCTGACCGGGCTTATTCCGGGGAATATGGTTTTTTATCCGGTTTTGCCCGTCCTGAATTTTATTCGGTAAACAATAATTTTTTATAAGTGAAGATATGATAGCTGCAACAATAGGAAAAATATTTCTTCAGGCTTATAACCGGAAGTTTGGGAAACACTATGATGCGAAGACGTTTTTTATAGAAAAGCATTTCCCTTTGTTTTTCGATCATGAAAAATATATGCAGTGGGTAACAAATTCTCCTTTTGTGCAAGGTATTAAGAAAGGTGTTGCACCTACAGCTCCGGAACGCCGGGAAAAATTGAACGTTCTCATCCGGAAAATTGAGCAGAGTGAAGCAGATGCTAGCATAGCTATCGGTTTTCCGTCTTTGGATCTTACGGCTACTACTTCAGGACAGATAACAAATCTGAGGTTGCCTGTTTCGCAGGAGGATATTTATTTGTCGTGGATTGGCAGTGCTTTGGGAGTCGGTGTACAGGGAGGAATTTCGATCCTTTTTGACCAGGAACAAATATTGATGGATTTATATGAAGGTTGGGAGATTTACAGAAATTATCTGGATCGGATGTTTAAATTGCGTGGTAATCAGGTTAATACGTGGAACGGGCAATGGCTGGCTCACCGTTACGGAACCGATTATATAGAGGAAGATCCGTTGGTGAATTTTGATCCTTTTACAACGACTAAAGAGGGAATAGAGGTGGTTACACAAAGCTGGACGAAAATATTATTATCTATAGCACGGAAACAAAGTGGAGTGCAAATGATGGGCTATGTGTATAATCTGGGACAAACGAATACTACTGTGGGGTTTATTCCGTTTGTATTGCCGCAAATCCGGAAGCCTTCAGAACTATATTTGAAATTGTTCGGGATGGCGGAGATGAGGAAAGCCGAGCCTTTGTTTGGTACTGCTCAGGGATTTTTACGTTCATGTCAATTGGGAACAATCGGAGTGGAAGCTCTGGAGCCGAAGGGGATACGGGAGTATACGGAAAAGGGAAATATTCCGCGTTATGATGCCGGGAATGAAGAAAAAAGAATCAGTTTTAATACATATCAAATTTGGATATTAGCTATGTTGAATAATGAAGAATTATGGGTGAAAGCCCAGGAGATTGCCCGATTGTTATATGTTTATACATTAGGGGATAAAAATGCAAAGACTAAAAAAACGAACGAAGTGAAAGATGTTCTGAAATCCACTTCTAAAAAGACGTTTATCACGGCTCTGGAAATGATTGTTCCGGAAATTGAGGATAAAGAAGCTATCGGGAAAGCGGCTGAATTGATTCATTTAATGCCGGCGGATAATGTTCCTTATTTCCTGACGTTGATCCGATTTCAATACGCTTTAATCAGTAATCAATAAATTTAATCTTATGAAACCATACATTTATTTAAGGGCATTAAAACATGCCGAGCATACTGTTTTTTGTGTACAGGAAGGGCAGAAAACTTATTTTGATCCGGTATTCAACCGGGTAATGGCTTATTCCAGTGGTCAGCAGGTAAAGCGTTCTGTTTTGACTTCGTTGACAGACAATTTGAATGTGCCGATGGCTCCGGTGACGTTTAATTATAACGTGACAAAAAATAACGGTTTGGAAAATAAAGAGCCTTGGTCTCCCTGTGACCCGACTTATGTGGATCAGCTTATCGGAGGATGGATGAAAGCCGGTGTAGGAGAAGTTCCTTTGAAGCGGCGCAGTCCCTTGTCGATTTCTGCTATGCGTCCGATACATCCATTGTTAGGGGGATTGGAACGGGACAAGGAAAATATTACGTTTGACCGGAGTGACCGTCCCGATTTACATCCGGTGAATGTGCGGATGGCCGGAAGCGATCGTTTGCTGACGGAAGAGGAAATAGAAGAATTTTTACAAAAGAATAGCCGGACTTTATCGCGGCGTAACTGGATCCCGGATCAAACCCGTGCAGGTGGTTTGTTTGTTTATGATGTAGCGATTGATCTGCGGACTTTGTTTTGTGTGTCTACGAATCAGCATGAGCCTGAATTATCGAAAGAAATGATCACAAAGCTTGAAGATGAGGGCTGGATCAAGTCGCGGAATTTTTTTGGCGAATGTTTGGTGATGCCACGGGACCAACGGGAAAAGATTATTCCGGCATTGGCCCATGCTTTAGTGAATTGGCGGATCACCTCTAATCAGGCTCGTACATTCAGTTTAATGGAAACTTTGGCGGTTGCCGTCAGTGATAATGCAAATTGTATTGCCGGAGCTATCCGGGCTAAATTGACCGAAGAGGGGGAAAGGCCGAAAGCAAGACTGGTGAATGATGAAATGGCCGGCGCGGATGTGTTTGTCGCTTTACCTTGTGCCTTTTATGTGGTTACGGTGAATGCGCGGGCTACG
>CAJKZL010000373.1 GCA_905204385.1 uncultured Odoribacter sp.
GGAATTGCCGACGGACTGTTTCAGGGCTCGAACAATTTTGGTTTGTATCGGCTGAATAATGAAATCAACCTATTTTTTTTCCAATCGCCTTATTTACAGAGCAACGGCATAACCCCTCAGAATCAATAACAGTAGTATAACTAACGATTTTAAAACATCTGAATCATGAAAAAACTATTCATAATCACGATATGCCTTATCGGCCTGAGTCCTTTGTTAAAAGCTCAGATGCTTAATGTCAATTATCAGATAAGCCTGCCGATGAATCAAGTGAAAGATTTTACCAACAAAGCCAGCTTCCGGGGATTCGATGTGGAATATCACCAATTTTTGGGTGAACAATTTTCCATAGGTGCCGCCATCGGCTGGGACGTTTATTATAAAGACAAAAATAATGCCACCGGCAACTTCCGGTTCAATGGGACCGATAACATTTACACCATCACAGGAAATCAATACCGGTATATCAATTTTGTACCGATGTTGGCGATCGGCCGTTATTATTTTACAGACGAAAACACCGCTGTACGCCCTTATGCCGGATTAGGCTTAGGAACCAGCTGGACTGAAAAACGTTTGGAAGTGGGGCAATTCTCTTCCACCATTTCCAGATGGCAATTTGCAATGGCTCCGGAAGTAGGTATGTATATACCGGTCAACGACCAGTTTGCCTTCAATGTGGGCGCCCGCTACTATTATGCAACCAAAGCCGCTCATGGCCGGGTACCGGAAATCCAGCAATTCAGTTTCAATTTCGGTATCATCCTGATGGGAATGAATTAACCGGTCATCTTGAAGCAAAAAGTAAAAAGCCGCACGATGAATGCGGCTTTTTATTCTTTTGATAGTTCCTACTCTTCCAGAGTTCTCCGGATGCCGTATTCCAATCCTCTCAATTCAGCCAATCCCCTCAGCCGGCCGATCGCCGAATATCCCGGATAGGTTTTCTTTTTCAAGTCGTCCAGCATTTGATGGCCATGATCGGGACGCATCGGAATGCAGGCCTGACGACGTTTCATCACCCCGATCAGATTACGTACGATGGCATACATATCGATGCTTCCTTCCAAATGATTGGCTTCGAAAAAATTCCCTTCAGCATCCCGCTGGGTACTCCTCAAATGAACGAAATAGATCCGGTCGCCCAACTCCCTGGCCATGACCGGCAAGTCATTATCGGCACGCACACTGAAAGACCCGGTGCAAAAACACAACCCGTTGGATTTATTGGGTACCGCAGCCACTAACTTCTCGAAATCGGCCCGGGTGCTCAGGATACGGGGCAACCCTAAACGCCGGTAGGGAGGATCGTCCGGATGTATGGCCAGCTGTGCCCCCACTTCATCGGCCACCGGAGTCACAGCAGCCAGAAAAGCAATCAGGTTGGCCCGAAGCTTCTCCTCGTCGATCTCCCGGTATAACGCCAGTCCCTGGCGGATAGCCTCTTCCGTAAAACTTTCGTCAGCACCCGGCAACCCCATGAGAATACTATCCGTCAATACTTTTTTATCCACCTCCGACATCGCCTCGAATCTCCTTTTGGCTTTTTCGATTTCTTCGGCAGTATAATCTTTTTCTGCGTTCTCCCGCTTCAGGATAAACAGGTCGAAAGCAACAAAAGCAGCCCGTTCAAAACGCAAGGCTTTGGAACCGTCCTCTGTTTCATACACCACCGAAGTACGGGTCCAATCCAACACAGGCATGAAGTTATAAGTTATCACCGTAACCCCGCATGCTGCCAGATTGCGGATACTTTGTTTGTAATTTTCAATATGTCGTTCATATCCCGGAGCCTGGGTCTTGATCTCTTCGCTGACCGGAAGACTCTCCACCGCCGACCATTTCAGTCCGGCAGCTTCGATCATTTCTTTTCGTTTCAGTATCTCTTCAACCGGCCATATTTCGCCCGGTGCAAACTGATGTAATGCCGTTACCACGCCGGTAGCCCCTGCCTGTCGGATATCCGTTAACGACACCGCATCCTGAGGACCATACCAGCGAAATGATTGTTCAAATCTGCATGTTTCCATTCTTGCAACTATTTAAAACCCCACCTCTCTAATCTATAATCTATAATCTCTTTTCTTAAACTCCGCTGAAAATGCTGAAACCGCCATCTATAGGCAACACGGTCCCCGTCACAAATTTCGAAGCATCGCTAGCCAGATAAATGATAGCTCCGTTCAACTCATCGGGTTCTCCCATCCGTCCGAAAGGAGTAGCCCGGATCACATCCTTCGCCCGATCGGTCCATGAACCATCGGGATTGGTCAGCAAAGTCCGGTTCTGTTCGGTCAGGAAAAATCCCGGAGCAATAGCATTCACCCGAATGCCTTCTCCGAATTTTTTCGCCATCTCCACAGCCATCCAGCGGGTGAAATTGTCGATGGCCGCCTTAGCTGCCGAATAGCCTACTACACGCGTGATCACCCCTTGGGCAGACATAGAGGAAACATTGATCACCGATCCCTTTTTCTGACGCACCATCTCGCCGGCAAATACCAGAGTAGGCAAAACCGTACCGTTCAGGTTCAAATCGGTTACTTTGGCAAAATGCTCCATATTCAAATCGAATATCGTTTGTCCGGGTGCAATCGTAGCTCCCGGCATATTCCCTCCGGCAGCATTGATCAAAACATCCAGATGCCCGAATTTAGCCAGGATATCCTCCTTTGCTTTTTCCAACTGCTCACGGTCCAACACATCCGCCTGACAAAACAGGGCTTCCGTTCCTGCAGCAGTAAGTTCTTTCACCAATGCCTGTCCCTTTTCCTCATTCCTCCCCACGATGACGACGTGAGCGCCCGCATGCGCCAGACAACGAGCCATTGAAGAACCTAGTATTCCATAGCCCCCGGTAATAACAATCACCCGGCCTTTTATATCGAATAATTCCATTGTAAAATCTTTAAATTGTAATTCGGCACAAGTCCGGAAGCTTTAGCACCCCAAGCCTGTACCATCGTTTATTATCTCGATACCCTTCCGGAAGCATCGCCTCCCATCAATTTTTCGACCTCTTCTACGGACACCTGATTAAAATCTCCGTAAATCGTATGTTTCAGACAAGAGGCTGCCACGGCAAATTCCAATGCTTTCCGATCGTCTCCGGTATAAGTGAGCAATCCATAAATCAAACCGCCCATAAAAGAATCTCCGCCTCCGACGCGGTCGACAATATGAGTAATGTCATATCTGCGCGAAGCGAACAATTGCTTTCCGTCGTACAGCACTCCCCCCCAGGTATTGTGGTTGGCATTGATCGATCCCCTCAACGTGATGATCACTTTTTTAGCCCTGGGAAACCTTTTCATCAACTGAGTGCATACAGATTCGAATTCGGCAGCCTTCACCTCTCCGGCAGTTGCGGTGACGTCGAAACCTTCCGGTTTGATACCGAAAACCTTTTCTGCATCTTCTTCATTGCCGAGGATCACATCACACCCTTCCACCAGTGCCGGCATCACCTCCGAAGCTTTCTTTCCATATTTCCACAAATTCTTACGGTAGTTCAAGTCACAGGACACCGTAATTCCCAGCTTATTGGCCACACGAATCGCCTCCAGGCAAGCATCGGCCGCCCCCTGCGACAAGGCAGGGGTAATCCCGGTCCAATGAAACCATTGAGCTCCTTCAAAAACCTTTTCCCAATCGATCATTCCCGGTTTGATTTCGGCGATAGCCGAATTAGCCCGGTCATAAATAACCTTACTGGCGCGGGCAACCGCTCCTGTTTCCAGAAAATAAATCCCCAACCGATTGCCACCGTAAATAATACCCGAAGTTCCTACGCCGTATTTCCGCAAATCCATCACACAAGCTTTAGCGATATCATTGTCCGGCAAACGGGTAATAAAATCCGACGGGATTCCATAATTAGCAAGGGAAACGGCGACATTCGCCTCTCCTCCTCCAAATGTGGCCGTAAACTCGCCGGCCTGAGTAAAACGCAAATAACCCGGAGTAGCCAATCGCAGCATGATTTCCCCGAAAGTAACTACTTTCTTCATAT
>CAJKZL010000374.1 GCA_905204385.1 uncultured Odoribacter sp.
AATATCCTGAAGTTCCCTTTTCACCAGATTGGCATATTCCACCATCTCCTCATCCGCAATTCCATCCGTAGTCATGGCATAAAACATGCCGTAGACGTCTCCGAAATCGTCTTTGACCACCGGGGTGACAGCCCCCGAAGGCAACTGGGAAGCAGCATTCGTTACCCGCCGCCGCAGAATGTCCCATTTCTGCTCCAACTCATCAGGCGGGACAGTGGTCTCCAGTTCCACCGTTATGATCGAAAGATCGTTCATGGACTTGGATTCGACGCTGGCAATGTCGCCCATGGCCCGAATCTCCTTTTCCAAAACGTCGGTAACTTCCAGTTCCACTTTATGGGCAGAAGCGCCCGGATAAACCGTGACCACCAAAGCCTGCTTCACTTTAATCTCCGGATCTTCAAGCTTGCTCATAGAGATAAATGAAAATATTCCACCCACAACCAGCACCAGGATCAGAAATTTAACCAGCGCCCTATTATTTAAAGCATATTCAGACAAATTCATCGTTATCGTATTTAATTACACACCACCAGACTCTTCATGCACATCGGCAATCTCCGGCTTAAACTCCGGATCTCTCGGTCATAAATCAAAACTAACGCTACGTGTCCTTTAAAGCAATCCCCCTACATTCGTTTTAGAAACGGGCTTCAAAAGTTCTACGTCCATTCCTTCTTTCAACTTATGGACTCCCGCCGAGACCACCGTTTCGCCTTCCCGGACCCCTTCGTCCAGCACCATACGTCCGTCCTTCAAAACCTGCCGCACTTTCACTTCCCGCCGGGTCACCTTCTTCCGATCCTTTTCATACACCCAAACTGCAGAAGTGCCCTGATCCTCGAACACCGCACTCAAAGGCACACAAGTCAACGCTTTCTCGCCGGAATCATATTCGATGGTTTCATTTACGCTCATACCCGCTGCCAAGGGAAATTCAGACTCGGGCTTCAGCCGGAACCTCATCCGGTAAAGTTGGTTCAGATTAGCTTTCTTGGCGATATCGATCAATTCCAGGGGAAACACCTTTTCCGGAAACACATCGGCTACTGCCGAAAATTGCCTGAAAGATTCCTGAAGGACATAATCACTGGAAGGGATATCGATCTCTACCTCGAAATAATAGGTATCGATCATCGAAACCACAGGCATCCCCGCCGCTACCGTTTCATGGGCATCAAAATATTTTTTTTGGATATATCCGTCGAAAGGGGCCAATAAACGGGTATCTTTCAAAGCATTGGAGTGCGCTGCAAATTTGGCGGAAATTTGTTGAAGGCCCGAAACCGCTCTATCGTAATCATTCACCGGCACACTTTTCCGGTGGTATAATTCAATCACCCGCTCTGCCTCGGCTTTCACTTGTTTATACTCGGCCTCCGTAGCCTTCAGTTGGATCTCGTAATCCCGGGGATCGATTTCAGCGACCACTTCCCCTTTTTTCACAAAACGGCCCACTTCCGAAGGAATCCGAACCAAAGGCCCCGATACCCGGAAAGATAAATCCACGTCCGCAGCAGGTTTCACCCGTCCCGGATAAGTGGTCTTCAATTCATGCCGATACTTCTGAACCACATCGGCCTTTACCATCATAACGGGCTTACTTTCGGATTCAGACGAACGGCAAGCCGAAGACAAAGCGACAATTCCCCATAAAAAAACTAAATTCCGGTAATTCATAGCACACCTTTTTAATTGGAGATTTTAGATTAAAAACCTACTTATCCTAATAATCCGATCTCTCTATGACTATTTTCAGCAAAGCACACACCGAAACAATCATAAATGATTAAAATTTACGTATTTTATTTATCTCAAATTTATACAATAAACATGCCACGACAAAATATAGGGCAGCTAAAATCCAAAGGCTTATATACTCAGGCAAAACCTGGTTCAGGGTTGCTCCCATGTTATTTATTTTCACAAAGCCGTCGATCCCGTAAGTCGACGGAAAAATCTTGGAAAGGGCGATCCAGTAAGGGGCAATTCCTTCCTTCGGCCAGGATATCCCCGAAATAAACATGAGGGGTACCGAAGTAAACACAAACAACAAAAAGGGCTGTTCCCTTTCCCGGCTCAGGAAAGAACCGGAAATGGCAAAAAATACGCAGGCCAGTAAAAAAGGAAACAAAAACAACAACAATTCCGCTTTAGGAGCGATTTGGGTCAGGCTGAACATCCGGGGAACAATAAAAAGCACCCAATATCCCATCAAAAAATAAACCGGCAGATATAAGCAAGCTTTCCCCAGGACAATGCACCAGGCCCGACGGTAATGTTCGTTGCAGGGAACCATCCATCCATACCGGCTACGGTCTCGGGCAGTTCCCGCTATCGTCCCTATCCCCAATAATAAAGACTGCTGTATGACCAAAATCAATACCGCAGGCATAATAAAAGAAGCAAAACCGCCCTGGGGATTAAACATCTTCACTTCCGTCACCTCTACGGGCGAAGCGGCAATCTCCTGCTGAATGCGTGAAGCATAGTCCATCCCTTCCACCTGAATCCGCTTCCCCATCGCCAGCGAAACATCGCTGGCCGCCTGCACCAGGGCCTTGTAGTTGAGCAAGGCCCCCATATAGCAAAACAGAAAAACATGTGCCTGATCGCCCCGGTTGATTGCCTTGCCGAAGTCCTCCGGAATCTCCAGTATACTGTAGATATCTTTCTTATTCATCAAAATCTGCGCTTCTTCCAAATCCGTACAGTGAGCCACGATCTTCACGCCCGGGGCAGCTCCCCACATCCTTAAAAATTCCCGGCTCAGGGACGATTGCGAATGGTCGATGACCGCCACCGGAACTTCCCGCACCACCTCATCGCTATATATGTAGGTATAAATGACCGGATACCCCAATGTCAGGAAAATGAAAAAAGTAATTACGGCATGGTCACGGAACACCGTATAAAACTCCCTGCGAAATATATAAAAGATATCTTTCATCATAACTCCATTCATTTAATTCCCCCTTTCAGGGAAGATAGCGGTTTTCCTTCAAGTCCAGCTTCAACTTAGGCAAGGTGAACAAAGGCAACACCATAAACAGCGCAAGGGCCAGATAGGGCTGCCAAGAGTATATCGCCGGAATACCGTTTAAAGCCTGATCGACATATAGCAAATAATAATGCCTTACCGGAAACAGGTTGCAAGCCACCTGTATCGGCTGAGGCATGGAAGTTGCCGGAAAAGTAAAGCCGCTGATGGAAAACGACAACACCCCCCACAAGGCACAAACGCTTAAAGCGATCCGGTTGCGCCGGACAAGCCCTGTCACAAAAAGCGCAAATCCCTGGGCCGCAATCACCAGCAAAGCCATTGCCAGAAACATCGGAAGAAAGCCGCTATTCAAAGGGAAATGCATATAACCGTACAAAATAGAAAGATACAATAAACCCGTAATCAGGAATATCAGGGTTTGAGGCAGCAATTTTCCCAACAACGCCCGCACAATCGAACCTCGGGCCTGGGCCAGCCATTCGCCGGCGGTCTTTTCTTTTGTCTCATGACTGATGCTATAGCAGGCGGTAAACATGGTGAACATAAACACAAAAGCCGGCATCAGCACGCTCGCCAGATAAATGGCATAGCTGATCCAGGGATTATTCAACGGATTAGTATCTACAGCCACCGGCATTAAACGCGCCTGCAGTTGGGGACCGCCCTGTCCTTTCGCCAGCAATAAAGCCTGCTGGACAGCCCCGTTGGCCAATACAGCCTGCAACCGCATATCCTTATACGCCAGCGAACCGGGCAAAAGATAAGTGTCGTTGGTATAAAACGATATAACCGGACGCCGGCCCACCGAAACCTCCCGGCGAAAATCCGCAGGAATATGGAAAATGCCGTATACTTCCCCCTTTTGCATGGCTTCCCGGGCCTCAGAAAAAGCAGCTGTGCGCAAAACAACCTCCGTGTGAGGAATAGCATCCAACGACCGGGCCAGCTGCCGGGGCATACCCGTATTGTCCTCATCCGGCACCGCTATCGGCAATTTCATCGGCAA
>CAJKZL010000375.1 GCA_905204385.1 uncultured Odoribacter sp.
TCTCCGGAAACCCACCTGAGGGTGAAAGGCGGAAAAGCTTATATCGATCCGATTGCCGGGACGTTTAAACGAACCGGGGATGATGCCCGGGATTCGGCTTTGGCGCAACGCTTGCTGCAGGATGGGAAGGAAAATGCCGAGCATATTATGTTGGTGGATTTAGCCCGCAATGATTTGAGCCGTTGTGCCAGAGAGGTGCAGATAGAGTTTTTACGGCAAGTACAGTACTATTCGCATGTGATTCACATGGTGTCGAGGGTGAGCGCAAAGGTAACGACCGAAACGGATGTGTTACGGTTGTTTGCCGGTACTTTTCCCGCCGGGACGCTCAGTGGTGCGCCTAAGGTGAGAGCTATGCAGTTGATCGATGAACTGGAACCCCATAGCCGGGGCATTTACGGCGGCTGTATCGGGTATATCGGTTTTGACGGGGAACTGAATCAGGCAATTACTATCCGTAGTTTCCTGAGTTATGGCAACCGCCTGTATTTCCAGGCCGGCGCCGGGATTGTCGCCCATTCGCAACCGGAAAGCGAGTTGCAGGAGATTAATAATAAGTTAGGGGCGCTGATGGAGGCGATGAGAAGGGAGATTATAGTTTAAAGTTTATAGTTTAAAGATTATAGTTTAAAGATTATAGAGATATGATGAGGGAGAAGATTTTGATATTGGACAATTATGATTCGTTTACTTATAATATTGTGCATTTGGTAAATGAATTGGGGTATGTAGCGGAAGTTTACCGGAACGACCGGATCGGGCTGGAAGAGGCAGGACGGTATGAACGGATTATTTTATCGCCCGGCCCGGGGATACCCCAGGAAGCAGGGGTGATGCCCGAGTTGATTAAACGCTATGCTCCTGAAAAAAGCATACTGGGAATCTGTCTGGGAGAACAGGGGATTGCCGAATGTTTCGGAGCGAAGCTGGAGAATTTGCCGGAAGTGTATCACGGTATCTCTACCCGGATGCACATCACCGCGCCGGAGCCGATGTTCGAAGGTCTGGGAGATAGTTTCGAAGCGGGCCGCTATCATTCGTGGGTGGTTAGTGGGGAGGATTTTCCCGGGTGTCTGACGGTGACGGCCAGGGATGATGAGGGTCGGATCATGGCGTTGGCTCACCGGGATTATGATGTGAGGGGAGTGCAGTTTCATCCGGAATCGATTCTTACGCCTATGGGCAGGAGGATGATGGAGAATTGGTTGAAAGGTTGATCTTATTGTGTTGATTTTATTTTAAAGAGAAAGTGATGAAAGAGATTTTATATAAAATGTTCGAGCATAAAAGTTTGTCGCGCGAGGAAGCCCGGACGGTGTTGCTGAATATCTCGGAAGGGATATACAATGAATGTCAGTTGTCGGCTTTTATGACGGTGTTTTTGATGCGGAGCATTACTACCGAAGAACTGGCCGGGTTTCGGGAAGCTATTCTGGAAAAACGGGTGGTGGTAGAACTGGACAGGAGCGATGCGATCGATATCGTCGGTACGGGAGGCGACGGCAAAAATACGTTCAATATTTCAACGGCAGCCTGTTTCGTCGTTGCAGGCGCCGGCTTCCGGGTGGTGAAGCACGGTAATTACGGTGCCAGTTCGGTGAGTGGAGCTTCCAACGTTCTGGAGCAACACGGGGTGAAGTTTACGACAGACGCTTCGCGCTTGCAGCAGACATTGGACGAATGCGGAGTGGCTTATCTGCATGCTCCTTTTTTCAGTCCGGCCCTGAAAAGCGTAGGAGGAGTACGGAAAGCATTGGCTGTCCGCACTTTCTTCAATATGTTGGGACCGCTGGTGAATCCGGTGATGCCTCGGTATCAGTTGTTAGGGGTGTACAGCTTGAAGCTGGCCCGCTTGTATCATTATATTTTTCAGGAGAGCGGGGTGAATTATACCATAGTGCATTCGTTGGACGGTTATGATGAAGTGTCGCTGACTTCGCCTTTTAAGGTCATTACTTCCGGCATGGAGTGTATTTATCGTCCGGAACAATTGGGGTTTGCCGTGGCTACGGGCGATGAGTTGTCCGGCGGATCGTCGGTGGAGGAGGCCTGCCGTATTTTCGACCGGGTTTTAGCGGGAGAAGCTACGACGGGGCAAGAAAACTGTGTGGTTGCGAATGCCGCTTTTGCGATCAGAACGCTGAGACCTGAGCTTTCGTTTGCGGATGCGGCAGGAATGGCCCGCGAGGCTGTAAAAAACGGAAAAGCACGAAAAGCATTCCGGAAGTTTGTCGAATTATCTCAATCATATTTTTATGAGCATATTGGATCGGATTATAGCAGTTAAAAGGGAAGAAGTTGCAGCCCGGAAAAGGAAAATTCCGGTGCGCGATCTGGAAGCTACTCTTTTTGCAAGGCGGAAATGCCTGTCGGTGAGGCAGGCTTTGGAGCAATCGGCTACGGGGATTATTGCCGAATTTAAACGGAAATCTCCCTCCAAAGGGTTTATCCATGAAAATGCCGGAGTGCAGGAGGTGGTTCTGGCCTATCAAAGGGAGGGGGCGGCGGTTTGTTCGGTGCTGACGGACAGGACTTTTTTCGGGGGAGATTTGCTGGATTTGGCTTTGGCGCGGCAGGTGGCCGGGCTCCCTTTGCTGCGTAAGGATTTTGTCGTGGATGAGTACCAGCTTATCGAAGCTAAAGCAGCGGGAGCGGATGCTGTTTTGCTTATCGCTGCTGTTTTGTCTTTGCGGCAATGCACCGATTATACGCTTTTGGCCCACGAACTGGGGCTGGAGGTGTTGCTGGAAATCCATGGCGAGGAGGAATTGGAGCGGATCGGTGCAGAAACCGATTTGATCGGGGTCAATAACCGCAATCTGGCTACTTTTCGCACGGATATTTATACTTCGTTCGAGTTGGCTTCGAAAATTCCGCCTGGTTATCTGAAGGTGTCCGAAAGCGGCATTCATTCGCTGGAAACCTTGAAGGCTTTGAGAAAGGCCGGATTCAGCGGATTTTTGATCGGGGAACACTTTATGCAGGAAAGTGATCCGGGAGCGGCTTTACAAAAATTTTTAAGCCATGATGATTAAGGTTTGCGGAATGAAAGATCCCGGCAATATGTCGCTGGTAGCCGGTTTGTCTCCGGATATGATGGGATTCGTATTTTATCCGGAATCGGCCCGTTATGCCGGGAAGTTACAGCCTGGGACGGTAAGGGCCTTGCCGGCGGGAATCAAAAAGACGGGGGTATTTGTAGATGAAGATAGTAACCGGGTGGAAGAGATTGCCGGGAAGTATGGTTTGGATGCCGTACAATTTCACGGGAGTGAAAGTCCGGAGATATGCAGAAGGTTCAGACAAAAGGGGATACAGGTGATCAAGGCTTTCCGCATATCGGCTGAGGCTGATGTAGGGCTGACCGGGGAGTATGAAGGAAGTTGCGATTATTTTTTGTTCGATACCTGCTGCGAGGGGTATGGAGGATCGGGGCAAGTCTTTGATTGGAAGCTGCTGGAGCATTATCGGGGAACCACTCCTTTTCTGTTGAGCGGAGGGATCGCTCCCCGACATGCTGAAGCCATCAAGGCCTTTCGGCATCCTCTGCTGGCCGGAATCGATGTGAACAGCCGTTTCGAAATAGCGCCCGGGGTAAAGAATCCGGAATTGCTGGAGGCTTTTATGAAGGAGTTGAAAGCAGTTTGATTCCGGTAGAAAGAGATTTGCGTATTTGTTGAGATTATATAGGATAAGTTGTTGAATAAAAAGAATAAATGAAATAGAATATGAATCGTATAGCCAAATTATTTCAGGATAAAGACCGGGATATCTTATCGGTGTATTTTACTGCGGGGATTCCCTCTTTGCAGGCTACGGGAGAGATTATCCGTAGTTTGGAAAGTAGCGGAGCGGATATGGTCGAGATCGGGATTCCGTTTTCCGATCCCATGGCCGATGGTGCGGTGATCCAGGAAAGCAGTGCCAGGGCGTTGCGGCAGGGGATGACGTTATCCCTTTTGTTGGAGCTGGTTGCCGGGGGCCGCTCCTCCTGCCGGATTCCCTTG
>CAJKZL010000376.1 GCA_905204385.1 uncultured Odoribacter sp.
ACATCGGCGGCACACTCACCGTATTATGAATCGATTCAGGGTTAACAACAGTATCCGCATACTGAACCAAATATTCATCTCCTGCGACCACTTGCCGATCTTCCATTATTTCCTCCAACATCAACCCACCTTCCGGAATCACGATCCGCACTCCTGAAGCCAAAGTCAACACAGGCCGCCTATCGGTACTATCAAGCGTTCTGTCCTCCAAGGCCAATACCTCTCCACCAGGCTGTTCCGACCTCATTTTTTGCCATTGCAACCAAGCACCGCCCAATACAACCACTATCGCAGCTCAAACCGCCCATCGATAAACCTTGTGCCTGAAAGTCAACCGCTGTTTCCTGTGCAAAAAATCTTGAAAAGCAGCCTGCACTTCTTCGCCACGGTAACGATGAATTTTATTACGCATGGTCTGCTCGGCACAAATATGTTCGAATAATTCCCGGTGTCTTTCACTCTCCGCCAACCAAGAATTCAACTCTTCATGCTGTTTTTCTGATAATGTATCAGCTAAAAAACCGGACACTAATCCGGATAATTCAAAAAATTTCTTCTGATCGTTCGGAAACAACATTTTCAGGCTTTTTACCGATTATACATGAAATACGCATCACTCGGTAAAAAGGGGGTGTCCGATTAAAAAAACAAGAAAATTTTATAAAGAAGAAATTAATATACAGAGGAAAGGATTGTCGAGCAATTGTGCAAGTTTGCGCTTTCCATTTTTTTTATGATCTTTTACCGTTTCTTCGGAAATATGGAGTTGTTCCGCAATTTCAGAAATTTTCAGGCCCTCCAGCGAAAGTTGTATAACCAAGCGGCATTGAGGCGGCAAAGTATCGATCGCTGCCATCAGATGAGCATATATATCTTCCTCCAGAACTTTTTCCCAGAAATGCTCCAGGCGCTCCCCGATATATAGCACTTCCCGACGATATTTGTCACGAACTTTTCGTTTGCGGTAATAGCTGATACATTTGTTTTTCAAAGCACTGTAAAGAAAATATTTTACCTCATCGGCTGTTTCGAAGCGATGAGAAACTTCCAATAAAGAAACGAATACCTCTTGCACTATATCGGCCGAAACCTGTTCATCCCTCACATAATAATAAGCTAAGGCCTTCAGTGCCGAATAATATACACTGTATAAATGACGATAAGCCCTGTTATCTTTTTGTGCCAGGTATTTTAACAAAAGTTCAGTGTCTAAAATCAGCATTTAATTTCTATTTTAACAATCACAAAGATATAAGTTAACCGATATTTTTAGACCCCCTCCCCCTTTTTTTTACTTTTAAGCGTTTTATAGGAAAATACCGATCATTATGAAAACAGTTTTACTTTCTATTTTGC
Organism: uncultured Odoribacter sp.; assembly: GCA_905204385.1. The sequence goes on from CAJKZL010000376.1 coordinate 1,357, forward strand.
TTCTTTGTACGCTTCCGCTTTTTTCACAAGATATAAAGGGCGTATGGTACGGCTATCCGGATTTGAAAACTCATCGGCTCCGGCTAATCATAGAGTTGCATCCCCAGGCGATCAACTATACAGCGACTTTAAAAATCCCGGATCAATCGGACCGGATTTACTCAGCCACCGAAGTGAATTTGGTAAATAACCGGCTAACCTTGGAATTTCCGGATGCCGGCATTTCCTGTCAGGGAGACATACAAACGGATAAACAGATTAACGGAACCGTGATCCAGGACGGTTATACATTTCCATTGGAACTGGGAAGACAGCCGATAATATTCCACCGCCCTCAAACGCCCCGAGCACCTTTTCCTTACCGGACGGAAGAAATTACTTTCCCTAATGATGAAGCCGGCATCACTCTGTCAGGAACACTAACTCTCCCACAACTTCCTGTTTGCCGAAAGGCTGTGCTTTTTATCTCTGGCACAGGTCCACAGGATCGCGACAATACTTTCTGTGAACACAAAACTTTCCTGGTGATCGCCGACTACCTCGCACGGCAAGGCATTGCCAGTCTACGGGTAGACGACCGGGGTACCGGTTCATCCCAAGGGGATTTCAACGCATCGGGGCTTCCGGATTTCGAAACCGATGCCCAAGCTGCTTTACGATATTTGAAACAACGTCCAGAAATTCATCCGGATAGCATCGGCGTAATCGGCCATAGCGAAGGAGCCTTTATCGCCTTTAGCTTAGCTGCCCGCAAAGAAGTCGCCTTTATCATCACCTTAGCCGGAGGAGGTGTGAAGGGAAGCGAATTGCTGCTCCAACAACGAGCCGCCCTCCTGCGGGCAAACGGAGCCAAAGAAGAATTCATCAACACCTATAATCAATACATGCGGCAAGCCCAAGAAATCGTCCTGCAAACAGCAAATGCTCAAACCTGCGAACAGAAACTTGCAGAACTTTTCGCCGGCACACCTTTCGCCGGGCAAGCCGCTGCAACCACGCACCAGTTATATAACCCCGGTAAAATCGAATTATTGAAATACGATCCGGAATGGGATTTTCCAGAAATCACCTGCCCCGTGCTGGCGCTGAATGGAGATAAAGATCATCAGGTGCCCGTTGAAAACCTGATTCCTATTCATAAAGGGATCACTGCCAACGGCAATGCGCAAGTCTCTACAATTGCTTATCCCGGCTTAAACCATATGTTTCAAACCGCCGATAAGGGACTGCCCGTCGAATACTCCGACATCGAAGAAACCATTTGTCCAAAAGTCATAGAAGATATTGTCAGATGGCTAATAAAAATTTAGCAGAACAAGTCCATAAAATTGCCAATCTAAAAGCCTCGGATACTCAATAGACATCCGAGGCTTTTTAACATTTAAGTGACCATTCCAAATAACAGAAACGATATTCAATAAAACGGATCTCGTTTTTTATTGAATATCAGCAAAAATGCTTTTACTATATATTGGTAGCCGTATATTTCCACTAAAAAAATTAAAAATTCTACTACCTCCTTTCGCTCCTCTTATCGTATATGGAGTAAAATTAGTAAATCTTATAGAATGTTGGAATACGACAAAAATTACATACGGCGTCTGATACAACTTGATTTGTTGGGTGTACTTTCCCCGGAAGAAAAAGGGAAATTGGAAAATTGGATAAATGAATCAGAAAAACACCGGTTGTTTTTTCATAAAATTAAAAAAGAACTGAATGTAAATGAAATAAGAAATTTTTTACAGACCGATGTGGAAGACGCCTGGAAAAAAATGAGAGAAAAGACGTTTGGGGCTTCTCCCGTCCGTCCGCGTATAGGACTAAGGTGGTTGAAATATGCTGCGATGGCAGTACCGGTTGTATTGTCACTGACCTTGTGGTATACCTGGAAAGGGAAAGAAAAAATGGAAAACAAACAGGCTATTGTAGCCCGTTTAAGTCCGGTTTTGATATTGGATAATGGAGAGGAATACCAGTTGGATCCGACAGAACAGACGGAAATATTCGTAAATGAGGAAATAAAAGCTCATCAGACCGGCGGGGGATTAATTTATGACACGACAGCCCGGGAAGAAGAATATATATATAACCGTATCGAAGTACCGCGGGGAAGTGAATATTGAGTGGTGTTGGCGGATGGAACACGGGTATGGTTGAATGCAGCTACCGAGTTAAAATATCCTGTAGCATTCAATACGAAAGAAAGACGTGTGTATTTGAAAGGGGAAGCTTATTTTGAAGTGGCTAAAGATACAAACCGTCCTTTTTATGTTGAGACGGAGGAGGTCAAAGTCCGGGTGCTGGGGACGGTGTTTGATGTGATCACTCACTACACCCGCGGAGTAAGGACTGTACTGGTCGAAGGGGCTGTGGCTCTTGAATGGGATAATCAAAAGGAAATCCGGATGAAACCCGGTGAACTGGCCGATTTTGACCGGACAAAGGCAGAAGTTACTTTAAAGGAGGTGGATGTCACTTCATATATTTCCTGGAAAGAAGGATATTTTGCTTTTGAGGACGAAACGCTGGAAGAAATTATGCATACCCTGTCGCTATGGTACGATAAGGAATTCTTTTTTGTGGGACAACGAAGCCGGACTCTTCATTTTTCCGGGATGGACTGCGGTTTGGACGGTTAT
>CAJKZL010000377.1 GCA_905204385.1 uncultured Odoribacter sp.
AACCCTTCCAACTTCGTTGAAAACTTATCGCCTTATCTGGATACGGTCATAGTATTACCTTTGGAAACCAATCAGCAATCTTTGATATCCTACATTTCAAAAATGCTTATACTCCCGGATGAAAGCTTTATCGTTTCCACTCCCACAAGTATATTGATGTTCGATGCAGAGGGAAAATACATCCGCACCCTGGGGCAGAAAGGACGCGGGCCGGAAGAGTATTACGGAGCAGAGGACATTTGTCTGGACCAGGAGAACAAAATACTGAACATCCTTGCCCCGGACAACCAAGTGGTCGGCTATAATATCGGGGACGGTTCCTTTGCTTTCCGCACCCCTGTCCGCCATCCATCGGAACAGCTCGGCTTCGAAGCCATTGCCAGCGGCCCCGACGGCTCTTTCTTTCTTTATTGCGGAGAGAACAGGAAAAAGGAAAGTCAGGAAAATCATACTTTATTCCATTTTTCCTCCGAGGGCAAGCTCCTGCATTCCGATTTACCTTGCCTCGATTACCCCATAAATATGTACTTAATCACACAAACTTACGACAATCGGTATATCCTCCGTCCGCAAAATCAGGACAATGTCTGTTATTATCTGAATGATAGTCTTCCGAATCCCCGCTTACGGATCGACTTTGGCGAGAAAACCTTGTCGAACCGTTATTCTCCTGACCTGCAGACTTACCTCCGTTCGGACTACTACAAAATGCCGATATACATTCATGAAACTGCGGACCAGCTATTCTTCACTTTTTGCGGTGCGGGCGCCTGGGAACATTATTGCATCCACTCTTTTTCGAACGATAAGACCATTGTATGGAAGCGTAAAGGAAGCGATACTACCAATATGTTACTGATTATCGGTTCCGATAAAGAATTCTTTTACGGTCTCTACCTGGACTACCGGGCTCCCGAAGAAATCCCCTTGGACGAAACCGATCTTCTGAAAAGGGAAATCGTCCAAAGGACACGGATACAACTGCAAGAAGACAGCAATCCTTGTCTGATCAAAATTAAATTCAAGATATAATCTATATAATCAATACAAACGAATCCATTCGTAAGCATTTCCTACAAAATCCATATAACGGATAAAATCATCTGTGCCGATGGCCAGGGAAGCTCTGTTGTCATTCGGATGGAAAGATAATTTCCGGGCATTCCGCAGGTTCTCATCCAGAAAAACATAAACATGATTTTCCTCATCGTTTACCAAACCGAAAGGACTCACCGAACCGGGTTTTACGCCCAGGTATTTTTCCATCCGGATTTCGGAAGCAAAACTCAATTTTCCCTGATGAAGTTTTTGTTCCAATTCACGTATTGCTAAATTCTGATCACAATGAAAGACGACCAGATAGTGCCGATTTCCCTTATGATTCCTGAAAAAGAGATTCTTACAATGCGTGCTATCCAAATTTTTCCAATATTGCCGGGCAATTTCAATGGTGGGAGCTTCGGGATGTTCCAGATAATCGAATACTATGCCCAATGCGGCTAAAGTTTCATACACTTTTTGTTGTCCGATCATATACTTCACGATTAAAATAATTTTACTTTCAGGTTTTCGAAATCCCTTTTCCCGCATATTTTTTCCCCTGCCAGGTCTCCCTTTCACGGAGCCGCTTTTCTAACTTAGCCACAAATTCATAATTCTTAATTCCCCATTTCGGTGCAAGCAAGTATTCGGCAGGAGCTTGGTTCACAAAACGTTCCAAATAAACATCCGGTCTGATCCGTTCAATCACCTCCGTCACAAAGTCCAGGTATTCTTCCAACGTATACAAACGGAAATGCCGCGGATCCCTCAGATATTCCTCAGCCATAGGAGTATCGCGGATAATTTGCAATTGATGGAGCTTAAGCACATCGATCGGTAAATCGCACAAGCGTATAGCACCTTCCAGCATCGATCGGGGGTCTTCTCCGGGAAGACCGAAAATCAGATGCGCCCCGATACGGATCCCCCGTTCCGCCGTCGATCGTATTGCCTTTTCTGCTTCTGCAAAAGTATGCCCCCGATTAATCCGCCGAAGCACTTCATCATGGGTCGATTCGACCCCGTACTCTATACAGACATAAACTCTGCGCGACAACTCCTGAATATAATCCAATACTTCCTCGTTCACAGCATCGGGCCGTGTACCGATCACCAGCCCTACAATATCCCGGCACTGCAAAGCTTCCTCATATTTCTGTCTTAGCTCGCTCAAAGGAGCATACGTATTGGAATAAGCCTGAAAGTAAGCTAAATACTTCTGACCGGCATATTTATGGGCAAAAAATGCCTTTCCCTCTTCGATCTGCCGGCTTACCGGAACCGTCGCCCGGCAATACCCGGGATTGAAACTTCGATTGTTGCAGAAAGTACATCCCCCCTTTCCTTTGGAACCATCCCGGTTGGGACAGGTAAAGCCCCCGTCTACGGAAAGCTTCTGTACCCGTTCCTGAAATAAAGTTTTAAAATAAGCGGGATAATCCCGATATCTTTTCTGCAAATCCGCCTCGTTCATCTTTCATCATTTTGAACGGCAAAAATAGGGATTTATTTTTCTTCATACAGAAACAACACCGGATTATCTTCGTCTTTTAGTTGAGTGCTCAGCCGATATCCCTGAGAATTTTTATCCTTGTAATCCATACCGGTAATGGAAATGGCCGTAGCATAAAATACCAGCTTACCTTCGAATCCGGTTTGTTGAAAATCCCGGGTCATAAAAATCTGATTCTCTTCATCTTTCAATTTATAAGGTAAAGGATATACTTTTCCGGTCTTTTTATCGCCGATCAAATGATTGAATTTACTGTCGGACAGTCTGCACAAGGATACCCACACGGTTTTTTCTCCGATGTACTGGCCATACATCAAAAAGTAATCTTTGAAGAAACCTTTCAATATGTCCTGATCGGTCAGATGATCGGGATCGGGAAGGACAGAATTACCGATTTTGAAACCATAACGCGGCACAAAAAGAGTATCCTGAGGCAAATATTCATAAATCGTATTCTCAGTCAGCGGTATGACAAAACAACATCCCTGATCCTGGAACAAGCCCGAGGTTATCCTTATCGGAACAGCACACTCTACATTCGGGTAACGGGCCACTCCAGCTACAGGCTTCATATCGGCATCCGAAGCAATGATCACATAAGCGGTGTCACGCAATTTAACGTTGTGCATAAATCCATGATTCGTTATCCAACCCCCATCGGGCAAATTTTCAACCTGTTCGAAATACAGTCCTGCTTTACGGTCATACAAAAAATTACCCTCCCAGTCGTAATAATTCAATTTCCCGATACGGTCATATACTATCACCTGCTGAGAGTCGCGGCTTACCATAAAATCTCCCATGCGGACATATTCACCCGGCCCCCGCCCCGGCTTGTCGATCTTCCTGACAAATTTCCCGGAACGGTCAAAAATCCATATGCCCGTTTTCCCCCCATCCATGATAAACAGATAATCTTCGGCGGCAATGATCTTCCCTATATAACCCATAAGCGACGAATCATTCGTTTCTAAAGGAATTACCTCCGAAAGCTGATAATATCGATTAAAAAAATCATTGTTTTCTCCTTTTAAATATTCCTTTTCTGCGGTTTCCTTGGCGTGACGATAACCAAACAGATATAAAAAAAGAGCAATGGCTGCAAAAACCACCGCTTTAAATTTCTTTAGAATCTCCATCATCTTTTTTTCTCCTGCTCATTCCAATATCCCGCACACCGCTGATGCCAAGCATTATACCCAGACTGGTCAGCAGTTGCTCCCAATCTACAAGTTCCACATCAAAATATGGTGCAATCACGCAGTTGTTAAGAAACCCATAACACAAAATCCAGCCAATCAGTGGAATCCATGATCTTTTATTTAACTTCATAATAAATCAATCCCCTGTTGGATAAGCTCATCAGAATATGGCTGAATACCGTTTTCCATACGGATGACGGCTTTTATAAACACTGTCAGCACACCGCGTTCCTCAATATC
>CAJKZL010000378.1 GCA_905204385.1 uncultured Odoribacter sp.
GCTAGAGGCTCCCTTCCAGCTTTCCCTTTACGGAGGGAGCGCGATTGATCTTCCGGGATTCTTTTTCAGACCGATTATGATCATGTTCCACCGTATCCATAGTCCTGGCTTTATCCGTTAGTTCTTTATTTTTTCAGCTATCCGCAATTTAGCGCTACGAGCCCGCGGATTTCGTTCCACTTCCTCTTCCGTAGGCACGATTACTTTCCGGTTGACCAGCTCAAAATTGTGACTGGTCCGCCCATACAGCAAATCCTTTTCCACCTTCCCTTCCGCATTCCCGGCCTTCAGGAAATTCTTCACGATCCGGTCCTCCAGCGAATGATAGGTGATCACCACCAACCTTCCTCCCGGCTTCAACACATCCATTGCCTGCCGCATCATTTCCTTCAAGGCGTCCAACTCCCCATTCACCTCTATCCTCAAGGCCTGATACACTTTAGCCAGATATTTCTTTTCCTTCAACTTAGGAATGCACGACACAATCGCCTGATAAAACTCTTCCGAAGTTCTGATTTCCTTTTGCGCACGGGCCTTTACGATCGCATCTACCAAGCGTTTTGCATTTTCAACCTCCCCATACTCCTTAAAAACGGTCAGCAATGCTTCCGGTTCGTAAGTATTCAGCACCATAGCCGCTGTCAGTCCCTTCCGACGGTTCATCCTCATATCCAGTTCGGCATCGAACCGAAAAGAAAACCCCCTTCCGGCTTCGTCGAACTCATGAGAAGAAACCCCCAAATCGGCCAATATGCCGTCCGCCGTTTCGTGCCCATAATAACGGAGAAAATTCCGCAGAAAACGGAAATTGTGATTTACAAAAACAAAACGTGCGTCATCGGGAACATTCTCCTTAGCATCCTCATCCTGATCGAATCCCAGCAGACAACCGTTCTCGTCCAAGCGACCGAGGATTTCAGCAGAATGTCCGCCTCCGCCATAAGTAAGGTCCAGGTATACCCCTCCCCGCCGGATATTCAATCCGTCAACAGACTCTTTTAACAATACCGGTTCATGATACTCCGACATAACATTAAGGTTTTAATTGAATGATCACGCCTCTATCCCTGAAAAATCTCTACCGCCAATGCACCCAGTACCCCGGGTCGAACTGCAACGGATTCATAAGCCTTCGTCTCCCAGATCTGGACCAGACTGTCCTGCCCGGCCAATACCATCTCCTTTCCGATCCCCACTTCTTCCAATATCTTGCGAGGCAATAAAATCCGCCCGTTTGCATCCATCTCCACCTCCTGAGTTCCCCGGCAAAATTCTCTCAAAAAAGCGACATGCCTGGCATTAAAGGAATTTAGTTTCACCTTCAAGCCGGCAATCATACGCTCCCACTCTTCCCGAGGATACATGTCGATGCAATTTTCGAAGACATTTTTCCGCAAGACAAAAAAAGTCTGCTGCGACGATGCCAATACCCTCCTGAAAGAAGCCGGCACCACCACCCTGCATTTGCTGTCTGCCTTACATGTATAATCTCCGATAAAAGAAGACATAATACCCTCCGCATTTTTAAGTTTTCTTCTCCGTCCTCATTCAACTTCCTTGAATACAAGGAGTTAAAAATATTAAAACTTTCAAAAATCAAATGATGATTCGTGATGTAAAGTTAGGAAATATTTCCCACTTTAAACCACTTTATCCCACTTTTTTATAAAAAATAACCATAAATTCCGCAATCCCTCAACAGTCCTGACTTTCCACAAAGGAAGATACGAAATCATTCCTCACTCACCCCCCATCGTTCCCCGCAACCTTCCAATTTACCTATTTCGAGGGAGAATAATTACTCTTGAATTATATTACATTTGTTCCGAAAATAGAATAACGTAGCATTCAAATCAGAGAATATGGGAGAAGATCGGGACCTGATACGTCTTGCCAGAATGATTAAAGAACATGATATTCAATCTTTTCATGATCTTTACATTCGGTATATGCCCATATTGCAGGCCTTTGCTTTCCGCTACACTTATAATTCAGAAACGGCCAAAGATCTCGTACACGATGCCTTCACCTGGCTATGGAACCATCCCGAAAAAATAGAAACCCACCGTAATATAGTTCATCTACTGCACATGATGGTCCGGAATAACTGCCTGCACTATCTCCGGAGCCTTCGCATCCGGGACCGCCACGACGAAAAACTGGCCGAAGCAATCCTTTTTTCTTCCGACGCATCCTCCATGGAAGATCTGGACGATCTGCAACAACACTTAGTTCAAAAACTTCATGCCACTTTAGCCCTCTTATCTCCCAAAAGTCACGAAATCCTATTGCTGCATGTAGTCGACGGACTGAAAATCAAACAAATTGCAGAAAAATTCGGAATCGAAGAATCGAGCGTTAAAACGCACATCAAGCGGGCTATGAAACTCTTGAGAGAAAGCTTACCGGCATTTTTTTGGTTTATTTTCTAAAAAATTCAAAAATATTGTCCCCCTTTTCGGAGTTGAATGTTTATAAATAGCAAATCATCGATCGGTGTGCCGGATTCGTGGACCTATATAAGATAAGCGAACATCCTGAATCATTGCAAAAGGGTACTTATGAAAAGAAACAATTTCATCGACTGGCGAATTATCATGTCGCATCTCAAAGGTAGTGCAACTTCTGAAGAAGAAAAGCTATTTCAGGCCTGGCTAAAATCAGATCCTGCCCATGAGAACTATTTCGCCGCTGCCCGGGAGGCCTGGCAGGACGAGATAAACCCCGTCAATGAAAACTACGAAAACAGTTTCCAGGAATTAATGGCTGGGCTCAGGCCGGCCCAACCTCATAAACGCAAGCTAAAACGCCTGCTTTCCTATGCTGCCGCTGCTTGTATTCTTGGAGGTCTGTTCAGTTGTTATTTCATTCTTCGCTCAGACTCTTCCCGGGAAAAGAGTCCGGGATTTTTTCAATTCTCCGATCATATCCGGCCCGGTACCTCCAAAGCCACTCTGGTCCTGAACAACGGACAAAAAATTCCACTCGGAGACAGCCTTTTACAAATAACCCTCGATGGGGTAGAAATAAAAGACGATTCCACCAACAATCTACACTATTATGCCGACCAGGCGGAAAGCTGCCTTCAACACAATCGACTGATTGTGCCCCGTGGCGGAGAATACTGTGTCACCCTGTCGGATGGGACCATCGTCTGGCTGAATTCCGAATCCGAACTCCGCTATCCGACGGCTTTTTCCGACAATGTACGTCGGGTAGAACTCAAAGGAGAGGCTTACTTTAAAGTCGCACACCATGAAAACCAACCCTTTATTGTCGATGCGGACGGATATCAGGTGGAAGTATTGGGAACGGAATTCAACCTGAGCGCCTATCCTGACGATAGTCACAAAACAACAACTTTGCTCCGGGGAAAGGTCAAAGTCGGAATCGACCGTTTTCCTGCTCCGGACACCTTATACCCCAATATGCAACTGGCTTACAATACCACCTCTCAATCCCGGCAAATCAGGCAAGTAAATGCAGAAATGTACGGCAGTTGGAGACAAGGACACTTTGAATTCGATCACACCTCGTTCGGACAATTTTTGAAAATCGTTTCCCGCTGGTATGATTTCAGCTATCAGGTAAAAGATGCCTCTTTACTAAACTACCATTTCACCGGTGCCTTCGAAAAAAGCGACAACATCGACGATCTGTTCCGGATCCTGAAAAGTTCAAAAATCCCTATTACCATCGGCTATCGGGACAAACATATCATTTTTGACAGAAAATACAACTAACACGACAGATTTATGAAAAAAACGATTGCCAACAAGACTTATCATCGGCGAAGCCTGCAAATCTTCCTGAGCGTGCTTGTGTTCCTCCTCTCCGGAGGAAACCATTTACGGGCTCAAATTGAAGGGCAGCTTCAGAAAGATGCCGGTTCCGATAGAATCCTTTCCGGGAAAGAGCTTCGGAGAGTGAATCCCGTAAATCTCTGGGAAGCCATCAAACAACTCGAACCCTCGCTTTCGGAAAACAATGAAGA
>CAJKZL010000379.1 GCA_905204385.1 uncultured Odoribacter sp.
CTATCTACGAATTCGATTTTAAATTAATTTGCGATTACTTTTCCAATATGGAACGCCAGGGCCCGGGGAGCCCGGAAGCCACGCTAAAAGCCTTAAGCTTTATCGATCACCTGACGGACGAATCCCTTATTGCCGACCTCGGTTGCGGAACGGGCGGTCAGACCAGAGTCCTGGCACGGCATGCGCCGGGTCAAATTACCGGATTGGATTTGTCTCCCGAATTTATAGGCATCTTTAACCGTAAAGCCGAACAAGCGGGCTTACACGACAGGGTAAAGGGTCGGATAGGCTCGATGGATGATCTGCCTTTCCATGAAGGAGAACTGGATTTGATCTGGTCCGAAGGCGCCATTTACAATATCGGTTTTGAACGCGGACTGAAGGAATGGCGTAAGTAGCTGAAGCCGGGTGGATACCTTGCCGTTTCCGAAAGTTCCTGGTTTACGAATGAACGCCCCGCCGAAATCAATGATTTTTGGATGGAAGCATATCCCGAAATGGATACACTTCCCAATCAGGTAAACAAAGTGTACCGGGCAGGCTATCTTCCTGTCGCCACTTTTATTTTGCCGGAAAATTGCTGGACGGAACATTACTTTGCTTCCAAGATCAGGGCTCAGGAGATTTTTCTGTCCAAACATACAGGCAATGAGATTGCGGAGGAATTTTGCGCCCTTCAATCCAACGAAGAAACATTATATCGCAAGTATAAACAATATTATGGCTATGTATTTTTTATAGCCCGGAAGACCGGATTATAATTTGTTCTGCTTGAGAAAAGGGATATCGGGCGATTTGTCGTCCATATCCCTATTTTTCCATCTATCACACCGACGATTAGGTTAAAGCTTCCGGATTTCATCTTCAGTAAGCCCTGTCAAGGCGGCAACATCGGCAACAGCCAGTCCTCTTTGCAAGGCCTTGCGGGCTATATCGAAGCGTTCCCTCTTTTTCCCCTCGGCTAAACCTTCGGTCCTGCCTTTCTCCAACCCCTCAGCCAAGCCCTCGGCTTTACCCTCTTCCCATTTTCCGAAGAAAAGCGTTTTTTCGGTGCGCACAGCATCCCAGTATTTGTCATAAGCATATATTTCGGTATCCGAATAGGCAGATTCTTCCACTATGTCCAAAGCCTTACGCAATTGCGGGTTTTCAAGCAATTCCGGCGGGGCGCTGCGGGTATTCTCGTTTATTTCCGTCAGATAGCGGAGCCACAATGCCCGCATCTTCTTCCCGGTAAAAGTTGTAGGCTTAAACTTCGGAAGCTCGATAAACACCAACTGAAGCCCATCGATGATCTTCCCCGTATCTTCACTGTGCACAAGGGCATAATGGTGATAAAAAGTATCCATGCCGGGCTCGAAGACCGCGTTGACAAAGCTTAGGGCATAAACAGGCTGAAGCACCTCGTAATGTTCGCTTTTATCCAGTTGGCGGACATAAGCTTTCGAAGCATTGAACAACACACGTTGCATAAAATTGGTAGTCCATTCAAGCTGCATCTCCACCAAAAACTGCCTGCCATTCTTTTCCTGACAGCGCACATCGACAATACTATTCTTTTTGATGGGCGTGTCGGGCACCAATTCGGCAGGAAGGTACTCGATATCTACCACCTCTTCTCCTTCGGGAAGCGGCAGCATAGCATTGAGCAAGCTCATCATCAGATCCGGATGTCGGCCGAAAACCTTTTTAAAGGTCAGATCGGCCGTAGGAGTTAAATATCTACTCATGGCCGTTAGCATTTAAGGATTTGCACCTCACAAAGTTACAATATTTTCTCCGGATAAGCAAGAGGTGATCGAACACTCGGTCACCGTTGCTTTCTTCCTTTTCAAGGAACGTCTCCCATCCATTATCCAGCAAAATCCACACAACTGCCGAGACTATGTCCGCAGCCTTTCCGAAACATCGTCTTTACAGGCAGAAGGCTGCCTGCCGAAATGCTTTTTAAAGAACTTATTGAACGCACTCTGACTTTCGAAACCGAGCAGACTGCCGATCTCCGGCAGGGCAATTTTCTCTTTCAAATACTTTTGTGACAATTCCATACGCAAATCGTCCAGAATTTTTTGGTAGGAGGTTCCTTCCGCTTTCAGTCTCCTCTGCATATTGCGCTCACTCATATAAAATCTTTCCGCCACCGACTTCAACGATAAGTCCTCCTGAACGAGGCTATGCATCAAATGCCTGCGCACCTTTCTGGCCAATCCTTGTTCGGGCCCCGTTTCCTGCAATCGTATCTCGTTCATATAATCCTCGAATACAGCAAGTATTTCCCTATTTCCCGAAACGATCGGCAAATCCAATACCTTTTTATCGAACACCATTACAAACCGGTCCTGACCGAATTTCACGGGGCAATTCAGAAACTCTTCCAACCTGTCCTTTTCGCCTTCCCTTTCATATATGGAACAGGCCTCCAGCGGATGCAAAAACCGTCCTGTAAAACTATAGGCATATTGAAGAAAAAAACCGCATTGCATCTCGATCCATTGCCGGGAAGCCACGGGATATAGTCGCTCGAATTCAGGCTTCAGCGATAATTCGAAATAGAACCGGGAGGAATCTTCCCTGATCGCGTACGAATACACGTCATTCAAAGCCGGATCGAATGCCTCGTCATTCTCAAAAATCTCCCGCACCGTCTTGCTCCGGTAAAAAATATTGAAAAAGATTCCCGTAATCACAAAAGGCAATAAAAAACCGGTTTCCAAGCCAATGCGAGCATTAGCCGTTTTCGCAACCACAAACTCAAGATACCGCCCGAGTATGTTTGCATCGATCCTGCTTGTGGGATATTGCAAAACGGAATAGTCGTAGCCTAATCCGGACAAAATTCCGGATATTTCCGAAGGTGTCGTCCGGAAATGCTTTAAAAGCATATTTAACAGCCCTGCCGTAAAAAACATCATTCGTCGTTTTTAGACAATAATAATATATAAGACAAATATAAAGAGAAAAGGAATTAATCACGCAAATTTAAAGTATTTTTGTCGTAATCGGACAAATTATTGGCTCAATATTCAAGGATCGGCTTACGACATCGTTTATCTTTGCAGCATGAAAGAATTGGAAAATGAGATAGCGTCCGTTTTATACGGACAGGGAGCTTGTCTCGTTCGCTTTGTCGATGTGACGGGCCTGCCTGCAGAACAAAACAGAAGCTTACCCAACGCAGTATTCTTCGGTCTGCCGTTGCCGCCGCCTTATATTCGTAAAGTGAGGGAAACGGCGGATTATGTCCAAAACCTGATCGCCGAAGGGTTGACCGAACAGGATGAATTTTATCTGACGGAATGCAAGGCAGGCCGATTAGCGGATCAGGTTGCAGACCTACTGATAGAGCACGGATACCGGGCCTATCCCCAATCGGATCAAAATCTGATCGCTACGGGGGCCTGGAACGAAAAAGAATCGAGAACGGTGTTGCCTCATAAGACCTTGGCCGTCATGGCCGGAGCCGGATGGATCGGGAAAAACAATCTTTTCATAACTCCCGAGTACGGTCCCGCTCTGTGCATCGGCACCATTCTGACCAACGCTCCCCTCGATGCCCGGCCCCCGCTGGTGATAAAAACCAAATGCGGGACCTGCAAAAAGTGCGTCGATGTCTGCCAAACAAATGCCTTGCAAGGAAATAACTGGGAAAACAACATTGCCAGGGAGTATATCATAGACATACACAAATGCACCACCTGTTTGAAATGTATGGTTCATTGTCCCTACACTTTGAAATACACGAAACTGCACGAAAGGGATAAGTGATCACCTGCCTTATACCCATCAAACAGGGATATAGGGCCGGACAACAGTTTTTGCAGCAACTTTTCCGACCCGAATTTTAAAAATTTATTAAAAGTTTTTTTTTTTTTTTGGGTATGTGGTATGTAATTTTAATATTTTGTATCTTTAATTATGGGTATTTATCCTTTAAAAAACAAATTAAATTTTATGTAATTTTATGTATCTTAAAAAGAAGTATTTGA
>CAJKZL010000380.1 GCA_905204385.1 uncultured Odoribacter sp.
CACTCTTTATCGGATACCACTTTGAGTAGTTTTATGGGATACGGTTACGGAGAAATAAACCTAGACCTCCCGGTGGAAGCCCGGAAGATCAAATTCACCATCCTTTCTGCCAGTGACAAACCGGCCATTTTTTCTGTACGGATAAAATGATACTTCTCCTTTTTCTTGACTAGCAAAAACTATACCTACTACGGCCCTGGATGATTTCCGGGGCCGTAATTAACTTTTCAGAAAAATTTCACGCAGAAATTACAAATACGTCTTCAGGCGTTTATTATTCTTTATTTCCTTCAATTTACGAATCGCTTTCGTTTTCACCTGTCTCACTCTTTCACTGGTCAGCCCTAATTTAGTACCGATTTCTTCCAGAGACATCGCCGTATATCCGTTCAGGCCGTAATACATATTCAGAATGGAAGCTTCCCTAGCCGAGAGCACCATAAACGAACGTTCGATATCTTTGCGGAGCGAATCCTGGTTCAAAATAGTTTCCGGTCCTTGCAAAGCCGGATCAGGGGCTATATAGATGTCGTACAAAGAAACCGATTCCTCATCTGTCGTTAAAGGAGCATCCATAGATACCGGCTTATTGGCAATTTTCAGATTCTCCTTCACTTCAGCGGGAGTCATATCCATTTTTTCCGCAATTTCCTCCTCGGTCGGTTCGCGCTGGTATTCCTGTTCCAAAGCCGTATAGCATCGATTTACTTTATTGATGGTACTGATTTTATTCAGGGGCAAACGGATCAGGCGTGCATTTTCGGCAATGGCCTGCAAAATAGATTGTCTGATCCACCATACAGCATAAGAAATAAACTTAAAGCCTTTGGTTTCATCAAAACATTCAGCCGCCTTAATCAAGCCTACATTCCCCTCGTTGATCAAATCGCCTAAAGTAAGGCCATGGTTTTGGTATTGTTTAGCAACAGAAACCACAAAGCGCAAATTACTCAACACCAATTTCTCGCGGGCAGCATTGTCACCATTCCGAATTTTTTTGGCCAAATCGGCTTCTTCTTCAGGAGACAAAACATGTATTTTACCTATTTCCTGAAGATATTTTTCAATGGAGTACGATTCGCGCCCCGTAATTTGCTTGGTAATCTTTAATTGCCTCATATCCCGGATAGTCGTTTATAAAGTTAATGAATATTTTTTGTAAAAACAAATCTTTGGGATTTTTTTTAAAATTCAATTTCTCTTATTACGATCGGGACAATTCTTTAGTTTCACTCTATCAGATAAAAAAAAGCAACTTTTATTTGGAGTCAAAAAAAAATTACCTACTTTTGCAGTCCGAAGTGAGAAAATAACGACAAAATATAATTAGCAATGAAACGGACATTTCAACCCTCAAACACAAAAAGAAGAAACAAACACGGTTTCAGAGAAAGAATGGCAACAGTAGGCGGAAGAGCCGTATTAGCAAGAAGAAGAGCTAAAGGAAGAAAAAAGCTGACAGTATCTGACGAACGCAGACATAAAGCATAATTTTCTTTACAGATATAAAACAGCTGTCGTAAGGCAGCTTTTTTTATATCAAATAATAGCTTAACTTTGTCGTAAGACAAAAGCAGAAAAGATGAATAAACCAGAAAAGAAAATAGAGAATATCAAGCAATTACTGGCTATGGCCGGTTCTAATCTTAGTGTTCTGGAAGAAGAGGTCGACATCAAAGTGCAGAAAGAATATTTTACGATGGCTGGTTTATTAAGTCAGAATTCAGCGGACTACCCTGATCTTGCCAAGCAGTATCAGGAACATATTCAGGATTTGTTCGATGAAGGCGTGGATCCGGAAGTGAAAAAAAAGATGCTGATTGTTTTGGCCACCATCGATGATGTGGGGGTATACCGAACCATAGAGAATTTCTCCAAGCAGAATACACCCCTTCAGAAATGGGCCATTATCGCCTTACAGCAATCCCGGATGCTGCTCCAGTCCACCCTTTTGGACGATCCGGGTATTTTTATTTCTACCGGTCTGGGAGGACATGGATTGTTGCTTAGGTATTTTTGTGTTTTCTTTTACCGGGTACCGGGACAATTACAATCTTTCCAGCAGAATACCTTAAAAAATGAAACCGAAACCGCCATACAAAGCGCCAACGGAGAGATAGAATCTGTGGATTTCCGCGATGATTTTGCGACTATGCTGATGCTTTTACCTTTACAAACCGATCTGCAGCCGCTCTTTTCCGGCATAATCGAGGAATGCAATCAATACGGTAATTTCCTGCATGAAAATATGATTATCACCAACGTCAAAAAACTCTCGGATACGGAAATCTATCAGTTGTTGCGTGACAAAAATAAAACGGACCTCACTGCCTGAAAGTATAATTTTCTCTCATCGCTACCCATCTCCGCAACTCATAAAAGATCCCCCGGCCAATACGTTCATTTTCTCCTTTCTTTCCCCGTGTAAGTAAGCCATTACGGTTCACCCATTCCCCGTACGGACATTCAAAATACCTACAGTTTTCTTACGTTTATATCCGCAGTCTCAACTGAAAAGTAATATCGAACTGACGGTTTCCTTTAACCTGAGTAATCCCCGAACTGATGAACTCCTTTCCGGGATAAATAATAAAGCCCGACTTAAGATAACATGTCAGACACTTTAGCGGCTTCCAATTTACATTCAGATACGTACGCCATCCCTTTCCTGAAAAAGCAGGAAAAGAATAGCCGTATAAAACGTTATTTTCATAGGCATAAATTCTGGACTGATAAGAATCGGTATCGAAATACGCCAGACGGAATTGAGCCTTGAAATCGGCTTTCCGGTCGGTTGCAATGACATCCTGATAAATCATGCATCCCTTTTCATCCACCCGGTCTTTTCGATATCCTGACATACTCAAGCGCGTGCGGAATTCCAGTTGTTTGTGACATCGGTAATTGAATTGATAACGGTACTCGCTTTTTTGACGGGCAACAGTCCCTACTCCCTTAGCATCTTCCGGACGCGATTCATACTTAAAACGAAAAGCATGTTCGAATTTCGAATGCCGGTAAACAAGACTTGCCAGCGTTTCCCACCCCTCGCCGGGAGAAGAGGCTTGATAACGGGGACTGAAAAATCGGAACCAATCATAATAGATATTGATTTTGAAATTTTTCAACGGAGTGAAATCCATTCCACAATAAATCCCCTCTTCATTCGACGTATTGGAATACTCTCCGAAGCCGGCCGCATACCTCGACACATACTTTTTGTCATACCTCCGGAATAATACAGACCCCGACATAAATGAATTACTCATCAGCAGTCCGTCAATCGTCGCCCCCACCCCCCGGTCGCTCAACGCAGTCTCTCCGAACAGATAAATATTCCGGTAGGCGGTTTTATAATCCACACTAGCCAGCCAACGCTTGTGTCCCGTATCGTTATACTGCTGATAAAGTCGGCGGTCGATTCAGCTAAGCGCAAGGTGCGCAATATGCTCAACTCGAGCGTGCTGGGTCAGATCAAGGCGGCTACGGAGGAAACTGCAAAGACGCCTGCTACTCTTTCAGGCTCTGAAGGTCTAATGAAGCTACGCATAGCGAAAGACTTCCCCGAATTTGACGCGGAGATAGCGCGAAAGATAGTTACAAGCACGCTGACGCAGTATTTCACGATACTAAACGCGCGCAGCGGCGCGGAAGCTTTGAGCGCACACTGCACCGAGTCGTTCGTGACTGAGCTGGCGAACAGCCTCGACAGCGTGACTACTACATACGGCGGGGCTAAAGTGCACCGCGCCGTGATCTCGGACTACCGCAAAAACGGCGAGCAGTCCACTATAATATGGCAGGCGGCGGTGGAGTACACCCTGCCGGGCAAGATGCTCTCGCAGCACGTTTATGAGGTACGTTACAGCTACTACCTAGCCGCGAACAGCGACCAAGCGAGCGAGAGCCTGATATGCGACAACTGCGGCGCGCCGGTGACCACGCTTGGCGCTAAAGAGTGCGAATACTGCGGAGCGGAAGT
>CAJKZL010000381.1 GCA_905204385.1 uncultured Odoribacter sp.
CCGCTTTTTTTGCTCTTGGAATGGTCCAGTGGTCGGGCGAACCGGTTGCCTTAGCCTGCACCTCGGGAACAGCACCCCTGAACTACGGACCGGCGATTGCCGAGGCTTATTATCAACGGTTGCCCCTGATCGTGCTTACCGCCGATCGGCCGGTGGAGTGGATCGATCAGGAGGACTGCCAGACGAT
The DNA here is from genome assembly GCA_905204385.1 of uncultured Odoribacter sp. The sequence goes on from CAJKZL010000381.1 coordinate 188, forward strand.
CCGCCAAAACGGATTGTTTGCCAATATCATAAAGGCTTCCTATCAGTTGCCCGGGGAATCGAGGGACGAGGAAGAACGATGGTATGCCGACCGTTTAATCAACGATGCGGTGAATTATGCCCTGCGGGGACGTCGCGGCCCTATTCATATCAATATACCTCTCCGGGAACCCCTTTACGGTGAACGGGTGTATCCCGAAGACTATGTCCGTAGCGTGGAACTTTTAGGGGCTGCTCCGGCATTGGCTCCGGAAATTGCCGACGAACTGGCCGGACAGCTCAACAGTTGTCCCAAGGTGATGATTCTTGCCGGCTTTCAGTTGCCCGACGAGCAGCTTAAAGCTTGTTTGCGCGAATGGGCTGTCTTGGAACAAGTCGTCATTCTGACCGAAACGCCGTCCAATCTGGATTCCGAACATCATATCGGGATGATCGACAGGGTCTTGTCTACTATCGGTGAAAGCGATAAGGAGGAATTAGCACCCGATTTGCTGATTACCTTCGGGGGATCTTTGATTTCCCGGCAGGTGAAAGCTTTTTTGAGGCGGTATAAGCCCGCCTGGCATTGGTCGATCGATCAGGGCGATCATCCTGCCGACACTTTTCAGGCATTGACCACTCAGATCGATCTGCCACCCGTCGGTTTTTTCAAGTCTCTGGCTGGAAAACTGACCTCTCTGCCTTCGGGCTATGCTCGCCGTTGGCGGTTGCAAAAGAAGATTTCCGATGCCCGGCACGATGCTTTTGCCCGCACGGTGGGCTGGTGCGATTGGAAGGCATTTTCGATGATATGGCCTGCTATTCCTGCGGACACGGCTTTGCAGTTGTCGAATAGCACTCCCGTCCGTTATGCTCAGTTGTTCGAATGTCCGCAGGTTTTGCGTGTGGATTGCAATCGGGGGACCAGCGGGATCGACGGTTCGACTTCTACTGCGGTCGGTGCTGCGGTCCTGAACGAAGGAATGACTCTTTTTGTCACAGGAGACATGAGTTTCCTGTACGATTCCAATGCACTATGGAATAAATACATCACTCCTCGTTTTAAAATCATCGTCATGAAAAACGGTGGCGGGGGGATATTCCGCTTTTTGCCGGGTTCCTCGGAAGTAGAAGAGTTGGAAGAATGCTTTGAAACAGTGAATGATGTCGATGTACGGGGATTTGCTTTGCTCCACCATTTCCATTATTTCCACGCTTCGGACGCTGCGCAATTGGAAGGCGTATTGCCTGTTTTTTTCAGTAAGCTTGAACGTCCCGCGATTTTGGCGGTAGAAACTCCCAGGAAATTGAATGCCGTCGCTTTGAGGAGCTATTTTGAAAGGCTGAAAGGATAATCGATTGAACAGGAAATTTATAGCCTGAGAATTTGCTGTTTTATGGCCTGGACAGGGATGGGCATCGTCGTTGCCGTTTAATGCTGTAGTTTGACGGGAACGGATGGGATTGAGGTAAAATTTTATAAAATATATAGTTATGAGACAATGGACAACCATAAAAGAATACGAAGATATCAAGTTTGATTTCTTCGAGGGGATTGCGAAGATAACGATCAACCGTCCCCGGGTGTATAATGCTTTCCGGCCGCAGACCAATAAGGAGATGTTGGATGCGATGACGATTTGCCGCGAACGGGCGGACATTGGCGTGGTGGTACTGACTGGAGCCGGCGATAAGGCTTTTTGTTCAGGAGGTGACCAAAATGTGAAGGGCATAGGAGGCTATATCGACGAGGACGGTGTGCCCCGTCTGAATGTGCTCGACCTGCACAAGGCGATTCGCTCGCTGCCGAAGCCGGTGATTGCGATGGTCAATGGTTATGCTATCGGTGGCGGCCACGTGCTGCACGTGATCTGCGATCTCACCATTGCTTCCGAAAATGCCCGTTTCGGCCAGACAGGCCCGAAAGTGGGGAGTTTCGACGGAGGCTTCGGCTCCTCTTATCTGGCTCGTTGCGTAGGACAGAAGAAAGCCCGGGAAATCTGGTTCCTCTGCCGTCAGTATACAGCACGCGAAGCGGAAGAGATGGGGATGGTAAATAAGGTGGTGCCTCTGGAGCAGTTGGAAGACGAGACGGTGGAATGGTGTCGTACGATTATGAAACGCAGCCCGATGGCTATCCGGATGATTAAACGGGCTTTGAATGCCGAGCTGGACGGTCAGCACGGTTTGATGGAGTTTGCCGGGGATGCCACATTGATGTATTATCTGATGGCGGAAGCGCAGGAAGGGAAAAATGCTTTCCTGGAAAAACGGGACCCGGATTTTGAACAGTTCCCCAAATTTCCCTAGACAACCTGCGGTTGTATGTAACGAGGAGGCAGCCGGAGGCTGCCTAAGTAACGATGAAGGATAAATGATGAACGAAAGAGGAGTGCCGGGTGGCAGCTTGATAAACGATAAACGGATATGCTGAAGGCGTCTTATCAAAAATATTTACTCCGGTTTAAGGAACCGGCAGGTACTTCGCGGGGAGTATTGACGGAGAAGGAAACCTGGTTGATCCGGATTTGGGAAGAGGGATGTCCGGAAGTGGTGGGGCTGGGAGAATGCGCTTTATTCCGGGGGCTGAGTGCGGACGATCGTCCGGGCTATGAAGCTAAAATACAAGAAGTCTGCAGGAATATTGACAGGATAGATGAGGTAGATCTGTCGGAGTGGAGTTCCATTCGCTTCGGAGTGGAAATGGCCCTGGCGGATTTGCGCAACGGGGGACGAAGGATTTATTTTCCTTCTTCTTTTACCCATGGAGAACAAGCCATTGAAATCAACGGTCTGGTGTGGATGGGCGACCGCGATACCATGCAACGGCGCATCCGGGAGAAGCTCGATGCCGGGTTTCATTGTATTAAGTTGAAGATCGGTGCGATCGACTTTGAGGCGGAGTTGTCCTTGCTGCATGATATCCGGCAGCAGTTCAGCGTCCGGGAGGTGGAATTGCGGGTGGATGCCAACGGGGCTTTTACGCCGGAGACGGCGGTGGAGCGTTTGGAGGCTTTGAGCAGGTTCGATCTGCATTCCATAGAGCAGCCTATCCGTGCAGGGCAGTGGCAGCAGATGGCCCGGTTGTGCCGGATTTCCCCGATCCCCATTGCTTTGGATGAGGAGTTGATAGGAATAAACCACTCTGCGCAGAAGCAGGCTTTACTGGAAGAAATCAACCCTCAATATATCATCCTGAAACCCGCCCTGTGCGGAGGATTTTCCGGAGCAGCCGAATGGATACGCCTGGCCGGGGAGCGTCGTATCGGCTGGTGGGTGACTTCCGCCCTGGAGTCGAATATCGGACTGACTGCCCTGGCCCAGTGGACAGCCACGCTGGGAAATCCGATGCCCCAGGGATTAGGCACCGGACAGTTGTATACAAACAACCTGCCCTCTTCCCTGTGTCGGACGGGAAGCGTGCTGAAGATGAAAGGAAGCCCGGGGAAAGTGGCTTTGTCGTGACCGCTACCGGAGGATTTTGTGAGCCTGCTCTACTATTTCGGCATGCTCACCATCGATGGCATATTTGAAGGAAAAACAAAACTGGTTATTCCCAATCAGGTAGTTCAGGAACAGCTTTATACCTATCTCTTGAACACCTATAATGAAGCCGACCTGAGTTTCAGCAATTATAAGAAAAGTGAGTTGTCGAGCGCACCGGCTTACCGGGGTGACTGGCAAGCCTATTTCGGTTACATCGCCGATTGCCTGAAACGTTATGCCTTGCAGATCGATAAGCAGAAAGGCGAGTTTTTCGTCCATGGCTTCACCCTGGCCATGACGGCACAGAACCGTTTCTAC
>CAJKZL010000382.1 GCA_905204385.1 uncultured Odoribacter sp.
TAACTTTTGGAACAAGTTCCAAAAGTTATCTTCCCTCCGGTTCACTTGATATATCCTTTTTCCTTAGCGGTTTGCATTAAGGTCTGCATAGTCTCCATACCGATTTGCTGGGCAATAGGCATAATATCTACGGCAATTTTGATGTTGGAATCGGCTAACTTTTTCCCGACAGGCGTTTCATAAAAAGCGATGACACCATGAATATCCTCCAGGGAAAGGTATTTCTGATATACAGGAATCATCGCTTTGATCATACGATCGTACATTTTGACAAACTCCGTTTCCATCAATTTCGAAAACTCGTCGGAGATTTGTCCGCCGCTCTGCTGTTTCATCATAGCCGTAATCTGCGGAGCTATCTGCTTCATCGCCTCCATGCTTTTGGATACTTCCAGCATTTTAACCATAGCCGATTCGTAAGCTTTATTATCCTGTGACTGGACGGAGAAAGCAATTCCTAAAAGAAAAGCGAGTGTAATAATTACATTTTTCATGTTGTGCAAATTTTAAGGTGTATTCTCATTAAAAATTAAATTGTATCCTGCCTTGAACTACATCGAACCCATTCGCTCCTCCGATGGCTGTCTCTCCGGGCATCATGCGGGTATAATTGATCTTAGCCGCAACAAACTTATTAATAAAATAGTTCATTCCCAACGAAATATCACTCATTCTTCCTCCACGCACCTCTCCGTCGTTCAAATTTACATTGTCATACCTCACCAATATTTCGAGACTTTTAGGGGCGGGGTTGACGATCATGCCCGTTACCGGATTGTAATTGTGCTTAGCTCCCAGTATCATATAACCGACCTGAGCATATCCCCCCTTAGCCTGATAATTGGAGGCAGCAAACCGATTGACATAGGCACCGAAATACTGTCCCTGAAAATACCATTTATCATACAAAAGGATGAGTTCCAGGTCGAGTTTCCATTGATCGATCACCTGACCGACCGAAGCTTCTACCAAGGTATTGTCTTTTTTAGACAAGAGATCGGTAGGCGAGCCGCAGCTAAAGGCAACTTCCTGGCTACTGCTGTTGAACCGGGGAGCGATACCGATATGAATCAATCGTTTGTCTTTCATCAAAGGACGACCCACAAATTTAGCAGCCAGGGAATAGCCTTGATTCAGAGGCTTTGCCTTTTCAATGTCCCCATCGCTGAATACGCCTGCCATGATATTAATAAAACGATGATTATAGCTGTAGCTGATTCCCAGCTTCCGTTTATTGCCCAAAGCTTTGTCCGAAGCCGCATCCGTAATAAACCGGTAATTAGCCGTGCCGACCCTTGCATTCCCGAACGGTTCGAAATGATAGCCCAGGCGGATCGCATAATTTTCCCGGCCATAATTCAGAAATACATCCTTCAAAGATATTTTACTGTCCCCGTAGGCAAGCTCCAGTTTCGCTTCCCAATCATCCATAAACCGAATGACGGTTCCCAAACGCAAATCATTCACCTGAAAACTGGTAACGGTAGAATCCCGGGTAAATACCCCGCCATCGAAGAAAACGCGTCCTATCAAACGCCAATGGAAATCAGCCTTTCCTCCCCGAACAAATTCCTGAGCAAAGGCTTGCCGACCCAAAATAAAACTGAGGAAAACACAAAAAGAAAAAAAGACAGTTGGTTTCATGACTACATCGGTATTGCTCACTTCCGTCAAAGGTAGATAAATTTGGAACGATAGAAAATACCTTTTTACCAATATGTTAAAATTGTACGATCATTTGTATAAAAAACCGGCAGGACCGACACAAAGCGTTCGGTCCTACCGGTCCATTCTCCAGATCTGCCAAGCAGGCTATTACATTTTAGGAGCCACGTAATTTCCTACCGAATCTCCCTTTTTCAAGGTCAGTTTCAACACATAGATCTCATTGCCTTTAGCTTTCGGAGCTTCGATCACATATTCATTTTTCGTACTCTTCTGCAATTTAAGCGCTTTGGTAGAACCAAGAGGCACACATTGATCGATGACCGTTCCCTGAGGAACATTTACTTTCAGCAATCCGGTGGTGGGATGATTGGTCACAATCATATACAAAGCATTGGTATTCCGGTTGGCCGTAAAAAACCCCCATTTTTGTTCTTTAAACTTAGCCATGCCGCACTGATAGATCGCCTCGGAATTTTTAGCCATCCATTCCCCTATTTCTTTTGCCAGCTTTTGTTCTTCTTTCCGGATGCTCCCATCCCCTTTCGGACCGAAATTCAGTACAAAATTCCCGTCCAGGGAAGTTGCCTTAGCAATCATTTCGATGATCTCATTGCCATTTTTAATGTGTCCTTTCCAATTGGAATGATATCCCCACTGATTCTCAGGAATAGTCATTACGGCTTCCCAGTCGTTGGGCAGCGGAGCATCCGGAAGGCTGCGCTCCCATCCTTGCTCATAATCTCCCATCAGATTTTTATTGGAGTCAAAATGACGTGCCCCGCGTTCATCTACCCGCAACCGGCTGCCACAGATGATATCCGGATTTATATCATGCATTTTCTTTTCGATATCATAGGTAAACGAACCGCTTTTCACCATGGAAGCATCCCAGGTTCCATCGAACCAGAATCCCTTTACGGTGGGATAATTCTTCATCAATTCTTCAATCTGATTAAAGGTAAAAGTTTTGAACCGTTCGAATGCCAGACTATCTTCCTGCGATTTGATAGAACTTCTCCAATCCTTGTTATTCCAGTCGATGATGGAAAAATAAAAATAAACATCTATGCCTTCGGCATTATAGGCATCCACATATTCCTTCAGCAAATCACGGCCGTAGGGAGTGTTGGCTATCGTATAGTCCGTATATTTGCTGGGCCATAGACAAAATCCCTCATGATGCTTGGTCGTGATCACAGAATATTTCACTCCCATACCCTTGGCAATCTTCGCCCATTCTTTAGCATCGAAATCAGGCAAAGACATCTGCCCGGCTAATTTTTCATATTCTGCATTAGGGATACGCGCCGAACCTTTAATCCATTCCGCTGCCCCATCGTAACATTTACCATTATAATACCCTCCCAAAAGAGAATATAAGCCGAAATGAATAAATTGTCCGAAACGACAGTCCCTCCAATGCTGCATCGCCTCGTCGGTTCGTTTGCCAATACGCTGTGCTCCGTACTTTAACGGAACAGGTTCTTTTTTTTGTGCCGATACAAAAGCAGGGCCACAAAACATACACGCAATCAAGAGAAATACTACCTGTTTTTTCATCTGATAAAGTTTTATACTATAGTTATACAAAAAAATGCAGAGATATATTCGATCCACCATCTTAGGATAAAAGAAACCGACTTCTGAAAGGTTGCAACAAAAGTAACGAAAATAGAAATCCCTCAAACGTTTACATTTTTACTGTCGTATCAAACTATTTTGCTATCATCTCAAAAAAATTCACTCCTCCGTTGCTTTTTTGCCAAAAACCGAATCGCAGTGAAAAAGAGGATATTTTTCTACCCTATCTCTAGCAACGAATCGATAACTACGTCTACCCGCGATCAGGATTGGTTTTTTCTCTCCCGCATAATGAAAAATTCCAGGAAAACACTTTTTAAAATATGTCTTTTATTCTTTCAAAATCGTTTATAAGGCCTGATTTTACAAGAGAAAATTGTAGTGAATTAAAAAAATCAATACTTTTGTGCAATCGATAGCGGAAATAAAAATTAACCGTTTTTAAAAAATAATAGCTATGTTCTTTACGTTCATTAAATCAGAACATTTATCTCTAAAACGGCTAAATCAAACGAAGTTCCGACTATAATTTCACTCTTTAAACGTTCGTTTAATTTTGGAACAAATTTCAAAATTAAAGTAACGATGAGTGCCCTTCGGTCACTTAATGAACGATGAACGATAGTGGACCCCTGCGGGGCGCTTTATAACCGGAACCGATAGTTCCGGTTTTTCGTTAAAAAGCACCCGGATAGGCAGTTATCGTTTATC
>CAJKZL010000383.1 GCA_905204385.1 uncultured Odoribacter sp.
TAGCCTATAGCAAAGCCGGTATCACCAGCGGAAAGTTCTCTTATACTTTCAATGATGACTCCACCTTTACCAGTCAATCCGGAAAACGCAAGATGAAGGGAACTTATTCCTATAATGCTTCGGACGGTACGCTGACTTTGAAATACTATTCCTTGCTTACATCTGAGGCACGGATTGTCAAAAGTGGAAATCATATAGCTTTGCTTTTCGATGCAGACCGCTTACTGAAATTGGTCGCCTTATTGTCCAATTATTCTAAGAATGCTACTTTGCAAAGTGTCGGTAAGGTGGCAGAACAATATGACGGGATGCTTTTGGGGTTCGAATTGGCACAGTAGCATCCGTGAACTTTTTATACTAATTTTGCAGCTTATTACGAATAATAAATGACGATGAAGACAATAGCAATCTTATGTGGAGGTGGGCCTGCACCTGGAATAAATACAGTTATAGCCACGGTCACCAAAGTTTTTTTGAACGCAGGATACCGGGTGCTGGCAGTTCACGAAGGATATAAAGGGTTGTTTGCCGATCATCCTGAAATCGAAGAACTTTCGTATGAAAAAGCCGACCAAATTTATAGCCGGGGAGGTTCGGCGATAAAAATGAGCCGCTTTAAACCCCGGGATGAGGATTTTAACACCCGTTTGTTTGTGGAAGAAGGGATAGAGTTATTGGTGACTATCGGCGGGGACGATACGGCATCCACGGCAAACCGCTTGACGAAATTTTTAGCTGCTCATCAGGTCAACATCCGGAATATTCACGTTCCGAAAACCATAGACAATGACCTACCCTTGCCTGAAGGAATACCTACTTTTGGCTTTACTTCTGCAAAGGAAATGGGAGTGACCATCGGGAAAGTGATTAAAGCAGAAGCTGCTACCACACAAAACTGGTATTTGTTGATGTCGATGGGACGGGAAGCCGGTCATTTGGCTTTTGAAATCGGCAAAGGGATACAAGCTTCAATGATCATTATTCCTGAAATGTTCGATCAAACCCCGATCACGATAGATAAAATTCTTCGGCTGATCGTTTCTGCTATGGTAAAGCGAAGAATTTTGGGGCAGAAATCCGGAGTAGTTGTCGTGAGTGAAGGGATTTTTCATTTCTTACAAAATCAGGACATAGCATCTTCAGGGATCATTTTTGATTATGATGCCCACGGCCATCCTGAATTGTCGGAAATCAGTAAAGCCCATGTGCTGACCAGCCTGTTGAAAAAGAAAATGCAGAAATTGGGATTGCCCATCGTTTGCCGCCCCGTCGAAGTGGGGTATTCTTTGCGTTGTGTAGACCCTTCGGCCTTCGATTTGACTTATTGTACCACATTGGGCATAGGGGTCAAAAAGTTGTATGATGAAGGTCATACGGGGTGTATGGTTGCAGTGAACCTTGAAGAAGAGGTCATTCCGGTATATTTGAAGGATGTGGAGGATGAAAACGGTAAAATTCGGACCCGCCTTGTGAACATGGAAAAAGAGGTAATCCGTCAAACTTTCCGGGAAAGTATTTATTATTTAGACGCTGAAGACCGGGAAGCTGCCGGAGAATGGCTGGAGAATCCGGAGGAGTTTGAATATGCCTCTATCTTACAGGGCGAATAGGAGGTTTTACTAATTGAAAGCTTAGAAAGTTAAAAATGAAAGTGAATATCATCAGTCTGGGTTGTTCTAAAAATCTGGTAGATACGGAGATGTTGTTAAAGCAATTGGATAAGGCCGGCTATACTACGGAAATCGATGTCGAGCATTCGGATGCGGAGGTGGTAATTGTAAACACCTGTGGCTTTATCGGCGATGCCAAAGAAGAATCCGTCAATACTATATTGGAACAAGTGGAGCTTAAAAAAAGAGGGATAGTAGAGCAGGTATATGTTATCGGTTGTCTTTCACAGCGATATGGCCTGGAACTTAAAGAAGAAATTCCGGAGGTGGATGGGTTTTTCGGTAAATTTGATTGGAAAGGAGTACTGGACAAATTAGGCCATTCCTATAATGAAGAGATCCGGAATCAGCGATTGTTGACCACTCCCTCCCATTATGCTTATCTGAAAATTTCGGAAGGATGTAACCGCACTTGCTCTTATTGTGCTATACCGATCATGACCGGAAACCACAAGTCCATGATTTATGAAGAATTGCTGGAAGAATGCCGGGCATTGGTAAAGGGGGGAGTCAAGGAAATTTTGGTGGTCGCTCAGGACTTGACTTATTACGGTATAGATTTGTATGGAAAAAATCGGTTGGCAGAACTGATCGGGCGGATTGCAGATATAGAGGGCCTGGAATGGATTAAGCTGCATTATGCTTACCCGGCCGGATTTCCGTTAGAATTGTTAACGGTGATGCGTGAACGTCCTAATGTATGCAAATACCTGGATATCGCCCTGCAACATTGTAGTGATCATATGCTGCAACAGATGCGAAGAGGCATATCTAAGAAACAAACCATAGAACTGATACGTAAAATCCGGCAGGAAGTACCCGGGATATTTATCCGTACGACTCTAATGACCGGACATCCCGGGGAGACTGCCGAAGACTTTGAGGAACTTTGTGAATTTGTCCGGGAAATGAGGTTCGAACGCTTGGGAGTATTCCCTTATTCACATGAAGACGACACCTGGTGTGACCGGCATTATCAGGATGATGTTCCCGAAGAAATCAAGAGGGAACGGGCCGGGCGAATCATGCAGATACAAGCCTGTATAGCCTATGAGATCGGGCTTTCACAAATCGGACAGGTTGTGAAGTTACTTATCGTCCGGCAGGAAGAGGAGTATTATGTCGGGCGTACCGAACACGATTCTCCTGAAGTAGACCCCGAGGTTTTGATTCCTGGTGAGAGAACTTTGCAAGTCGGTGAATTTTACCGGATGGTGATTACCGGGGCAGACGAATACGATTTATTTGCTGAAATCAGGGAAGAAGAATAGTTTGCACTGTATAATTATAATAAAAAACGGAAAACAATGAAAGAAATGAAATTAATGTTGTTGGTGCTGCTGGTTGCGGTAACCGGATGTAAAAGTAGTGACAATTCACTGACTTTGTTAAGAGCCAAAGAATGGCAATTGAAGTCGATGACTGAAAATGGAAAGGAAGTAAAGAATCCTCAGCAAATTCCGACTCTGGTATTTAGCGATAGTAGTGCGGTATATGGTTCTGCAGGATGTAATCGTTTCTTCGGAACTTATGAAGTTGGGGAAAAAGGGAAAATGACCTTTAAGACCGGAGGGGCTACCATGATGTTTTGCCCGGATATGCCTTTCGAAGATGCTTATTTAAAGGCATTGAACAAGGTAGAGCAGTATATGGTAACGGATCAGGAGTTGCAGCTTAAAGGAAAAGATCAACTGCTCATCGTGTATGTACCTGTCGATACCACCCAACGCATCGGAGTGGCCGAGGACGATCACGGATGTAATGCAGCTGCAGGGTATACCTGGTCGGAAGTAAAACAGAATTGTATCCGTTTGTTCGAAGACGGCGTGCAGTTGGTGTCTGAAACGGATAAATCCAGTTCTTCGGCTGCTTATGTCGTTTTTGCTGCCGATTCGTTAAAAGCAGAAGTATATGTTCCCGGGCATGATAATCATCCGGTGCGCGACCGCCGTACTCTTCCTGCAGGAGGATATGTCTGGAACCAGGAAGATGACGACACTTACAATGTACGCCGGCTCGACGGGAAATGGGTGATCGAACAACGGGGGAAGGTACTGTATAAACAAGCTGACAAAAAATATCGATAACTTAAAAGAGTCCTCATTGCCGGGGACTCTTTTTTTGGGAACTTATGAAGTTATTTAAATCTAGGTTTATTTCGTTAATAATTCGTCTTCGGTGATCTGAATTGTCGAACCAGTCGCTTCTGTCGGTAGTCTAACATTATCTATCACTTACCGGCGGAAATCCTCACTTCGCAAAAAACTTTACGATACGTATCCGTCAGAC
>CAJKZL010000384.1 GCA_905204385.1 uncultured Odoribacter sp.
GCAATGAACAAAAAAGTCCAAAACAGACTTTTTAAACGGATTTTTGGTTTCATATAGTGACTTTTTAGGTTAGTTAGTTCTATCCCCAAAACCCCTCAAACCGTCGTATATGTTACTGCATGCTAAGATATGTAAAAAAAGTTATTGATCCAAATAAAAATGTATTTTTTTGTATAATGAACCGATTAAATCCGCTAAAGCATTTTACTGAAAGGATTCCTGTTTTTTCCAACCCCAAATAACAGATACAGCCGAAAGTCGGGAATAACCATACCGGATTGTATCGGTTATATTCTATAGGCCAGAGAATCAATCTTTTTTCCGTTGATTCACCAAAACGTTCATCCATTTCTTCATCGCCGGATCTTGCATTACCTGTTCGCGATCTATGTCCAGGTAATTGTAACTCACCGAAAAAGCCTCTAACTTCGGAAGCTGGAATATACCCCGGGGGACGGTTCCCGTCAAACGGTTATTTCCCAAATATAGAATCGTCAAATTTTTCAAATTTTCCAACTCCACAGGAATAGGACCTGTCAGAGCATTATTGGTCAAGTTGATACAAACACAATTTCTCAACTCTCCCAACTGAACCGGAATATTGCCTCCAATTTGATTGCCAAACAGATACAAGTGCTTTAATTCCAGGAGTTTTCCGATCTCCTTTGGTAATATTCCGCTGAGTTTGTTATTACCCAAACTTAATACTGTTAAAGCTCTCAAATTCGTCCACTGCTCCGGTATACTGCCCGTGAACTGATTTCCTTCCAAAAACATTTCCTTTAAATATTTCAGATCGCCCCATTCGGCCGGCAATTCACCCGACAACCTGTTTTGGGCCAAACTAAGCCATTCAAGGCGGTCCAGATTACCCCATTCTACCGGTAAACTTCCGGATAGTTTATTTCTACCCAACTCTAAAATCTTCATACTTCTCATTCCCCCTATCGAGAGAGGCAACAGCCCTTCAAATTGATTCTCGCTCAATCCCAATCGTTCTAGTTTTTCCATATTTTGCCAACAATCCGGCAATTCTCCACTCATTTTATTACTCTCTAAAGATAGGTTAACAAGATTTTTTAAATTTCCAATACTAGCAGGAAGCCTTCCAGTGATCTGATTTTTAGTCATAAATAAATCGGTTAGCCTTTCCATATCACCTATGGTTTCGGGAATCGGACCCGAAATCTGATTATCAAACATATATAAAGCATTCAGATTTTTTAAATTTCCGATGGTAGAAGGCAAAGTTCCAGAAATTTTATTTTTTGCTAAATATAGCCCCTGCAAATTTATCAAGTCGAACAACGTCGACGGCAAAGGACCGGATAACTGATTATCCGATAAATTGAGGATAATCAACACTCGTAAATTTCCAATGGTTTCCGGTAATCCGCCCTCAAACTGATTACTTTGCAAAAGTACTTTATTCAAGCATGACAATTGTCCTATTCCTTCAGGCAAAGGTCCCGACAAACGGTTTCCTGCCATATTCAATACCCTTAGTTTCTCCCATCCGACAATTTCTTCAGGTAATGCGCCACTCAATTTGTTCTCGTTAAGGTAAATTTGATTGAGGTTATTCAATTTGAACAATTCCACAGGAAGAGAACCCGACAACTGATTAGAGGATAGATTCAGCAAAGTTAAACGGGATAATTCACCCAAAGTAGCAGGAATAGTTCCGGTAAATCGGTTACACTGAGCATAGAACATCTCAAGTTGCGATAAATTACCCAGCGTTGCCGGAATCTCCCCGCTTAGCCTATTCTCACTCAGTCCCAAATAATTCAGATTCGTAAGTTTCCCGATTTCAGGAGGTATGGTACCTGTCAATTGATTTCCCCATAATTCCAGCCGGTACAAACATTTCAAGTCACCGATTTCGGGAGGAATAGGTCCGGATAATTTATTTTTCCGCAAGTCTAAACGGCGCAATTCCTTCATCAAACCGATATTTGCCGGAATAACACCGCTCAATTGATTTTCGGACAAATCCAATTTCCTCAATTCCACGGCATTACCTACCGAATCCGGCAGAGAGCCCGATAAACGGTTGGAAACCACAGACAAAGTTTTCAAGCAGGGCAACTTAAACAAAACGGCCGGCAGAGGGCCACTCAACCGATTATAATCGAGATTGAGATCATTCAGGTGTATTAAATGGACAAATGAATCAGGAATTTTTCCCCTTAATTTGTTATTACTCAGATTCAACCGTTCTAATTCCTCTATATTCCCGATTGAAGCCGGAATGGTATCTGAGAATTGATTATCGGAAAGATTCAGATTTTCGAGATTTCTCAGTTGTCCCAAGGCTACCGGTAGCGGACCGCTAAAACGATTAACATGAGCTTGTAAAACTGACAACCGCTTCAATGAACCGATTTTTTCATCCACTCTTCCCGTTAGTTGATTATTGGAAAGATCTAAATGTTCGAGTTCCTGGCAACGAAACAATTCAACCGGAAGATTTCCGGATAAACGGTTATTGTTAAACTTTAAATTACTCAGTTTCGACAGTTTTCCCATTTCTGCCGGTATGGCTCCGGATAAATGATTCTGTGCCAAATCCAGAAAAGTCAACTCTTCCAGTTCCCCGATCTGTTGTGGAATAACGCCCGAAAGTTGATTTCCATTCAGCGACAATTGCACCAGTCCTTTGCATTGACCGATTTCGGAAGGTATCGATCCGGACAATTGGTTGTTACAAAGATTCAATATACGGAGGGTCGATAAAGTAAAAAGCTGTGGAGGTAGTTCTCCTTTTAAACCGTTGTTTCCTAAATATATGCTTAATATCCCGGTATCGTAATTTCTATTCACCCCGAACCAATCCGTGATAGGCTTATCGCTCAACCAATTGGCATTGGTTTCCCACTCATCACCATTGGTCGCCCAATAAAGTGCTTTTAACGCTTCCCTCTCCGCTTCCACCTGTCGTTGCTTTTCCAGTAATTTTTCAGCTTCCCGTCTTCTTATTTCAGGTAAATACAAGAATTCAGAAAGCGTAGCTTCAGCCTCAACCGTCATACCCAGCTCATCCAATATTTCTGCCTTCCGAAGTACTAATTTATAAAGATCCCGGAGTTCATTCCTCTCCTCTATAAGATGGTTTATACTTAACAAAGCCTCTTCCTTGGATTGTACCGAAAGCATAATCTGCTGCACCAGTTCATCCATGTCATAAAGTTCATATTCACGATATGTCGCCATTTTGGATATTTTGGTGGCTTCATTCAATATATTCTCCTTCAAGACCTGTGATGCACCCGAATGCTTAACTATTTCGAGCAATAAATCTCCGGCATCTTCACAACTGATTTCTAAATCAATGTCGTCATCATTATACAGAAAATCTTCTTCAATATAATTATTCCCTATAGAGCGAAGTATCTGGAGTGCAATTGTCGCCGCCTCTTCCAAATCCTGCCGTTGAAGCAACAGAGTTGCTTTAGCCAGATATCCATCTACTTTACCGGATACCTCATCCCAGTCAATCTCAGGCTCATAATACCGTCCTCGCTTGGGACCATTTTTATATGCAGAGTTAAAACACTTCTCAATCTCCATTTGATAGTCCACTGAGAGTTTGGCTACCGGTTTCTTCGGCAAAAACGTTTCAAGCAGCGCTGATTTAAAATCAGAATGTGAAGAAGCATATTTCAGAACAAAATCGGATAACTTATCCGGCTCTGCAAATAAAAGAATCTGCTCCACTTCTTCATCCATCACCATTTTAGCCGCATTCTTTTCCGGTATGCTTACTTGAGAATCAGCTTCTTTAGCTGACAAGAAACGGGCTACTTTATTTCGACTGTCACGAATTGCCAGAAGCGTAGCCACCACATGTTTACAAATGTTTCCATCGTAAGGACAATCACACTCCCAAGCAATAATCTCATTCCCTTCCATCGATACAGTTACCTCATAATTCTCCGTACCGCAAACCGTTGCA
>CAJKZL010000385.1 GCA_905204385.1 uncultured Odoribacter sp.
CTTTTCCCGGGCATTCAACAAATCATAGTCCGACAGATCCGGAATTTCCACATTCAGGCTTCCGGTATAAGAAAATTTCAGTCGTCCCATTTCCGGTTCCTTGGTTTCGATGACCACCACGCCGTTGGCGCCTCTCGAACCGTAAATGGCGGTTGCAGAAGCATCTTTTAACAAAGTCACCGAGCGGACTTCATTATCATCCAGGTCCATCATCCGTTGCAAAGAAATTTCAAAACCGTCCATAATAATCAAGGGAGTATTCAGTTCGGCTTTCATATCGCTTTGAAGCTGGTCTACGTCCGGCATGCTGGCTGCTCCCCGGATCTCTATCTCCGGCAATTTGTTCGGATTGGAACCCCAGGCATTGTTTTCAATGACATTGAACGAAGGATCGATGTTGCGCAAAGTAGTCAGTATGTTCCGGTTTCCATAACTTTTCAATTCTTTTTCCGTGATCACCGACACCGCCCCGGTGTAACTCTCTTTGCTTTTTTTGAAAATACCGGTCACCACCACTTCCTCCATCTCGCGTACCTCTTCTTCCAATACAATATTCAATACTTTTTCGTCGTGCAAAACCACTTCTTTACTCTTCATCCCCACAAAAGAAAATACCAAAATTACCTCTTTGTGATCGGGTACCGTGATTTTGAAATGTCCGTTCCCATCCGTGATCACCCCTACTGAAGTACCCTTGATAAGTACGGTCACTCCCGGTAAGGGAATTTTATGCCGGTCGGTCACCGAGCCTGTGACCGTAACCATTTTTTGCAGGTTTTGCTGTGTTTTCAGGGAAATGACAATGACATCCTCTTCTACTTTATATTCCAGGGGAGTGCCTTCCAGTACCTCGTCCATCACCTGGTAGATGGACTTACTTTTGAGACGAACCGACTTTTTCCCCGCCGTTCGTAAGTCTTCGTGATTGTAAAGAAATTTGTAACCTGTTTGTTCACGCACCCGGTGAATAATTTCCTCGATCTGCATATCTTCCGCCACCAAACTGATATTTTCCTTCTGGCAAAAGCCGGAAGAAAAAGCCGGCAACGAAAAGCACAAGGTTAGAATGAAAGACAATTTCATAGCCCAATACCACTTTTTTAATATCCATCGCCAGGGCGACAGATACAAGAAATCATTTTTTTTCATACATTTGTTCGATTAAGTTTTGAAAATTATAATCAGAGGGAACAAGAGGGAGGGGGAGCTCCCGCTGTTCCCTATTTTTTATCCACAATTACCGTCTTTCCCTGAACAACGAATTTTACTTTGTTCGTCATCTCCAGAAATTTCAAGATCTTCCCGAAATCATCGTAACGGTTCAGGTCGCCGGTGAAATGTAGTTCCTTTACTTCAGGGGTCCTGTAAGTTACTTCCACATCATACCAGCGGCTTAAGCGCTCCAGAATCTCTCCGAGTGTCTTTTCTTCGAATACAAAGGTTCCGGTATGCCAGGAGCAATAAAAATGCGCTTGAACCGGTTTCACTTCCATTTTTCCTTTCTGAACGTCCAGAACAGCCTGTTCTCCCGAATTTAAAAAAACTTCTTTCTCTTTCCATCGGACTCCCACGCTGCCGGAAAGCAAGGTGGTATACTGTTGTTCATCCTCTTGATAGGCACATACGTCGAACGAGGTACCGTATACCTGTACATCCAGGCTTGCAGTCCTTACAATAAAAGGCAAGGCCGTGTCGCGGGCGACCTCGAAGTAAGCTTCGCCATCCAATTCCACTAACCTCTGTTTTCCCGAAAATACCGGCGGATATTTTAAGGTCGTTGCTGCATTCAGCCAAACCCGCGTGCCGTCGCTCAATTGTAAGGCATATTCGCCGCCCTTGGGAATCACTAAAGTATTATAGGAAGTACTCTGCGGGTCATTTTTACCGGATTGTCTTTGATAGGTTACTTTGCCGGAATCCAGACGGATGCTGACGCCGTTCCCTAAATCCAGGGCTTTCTTTTGCGGACTCTTTAAATCTACAATTTCTCCTTCGGCCAGGATCAAACGGGCCCGGGCTGTTCCGGGCACAACCGACTGTGCCTCTTCCTGCGTCGGGCGATCGGTCGGATGTGTATGGAAGAAGTAAAATAATCCGGTTCCGACTACGATGGCAACGACGGCGGCAACACTCCATTTTCTCAACAGAGGGTGGACTTTCCGTTTATGCCGGGATAATTGTTTTTCATAAAAGGCGTTCCAGCCTTCGTTCGTATCGACACCCGGCAGGGGAAGTGCTATCGTTTGCGCCAACTCTTCTTTCAACCCCTTATACATTTCCTCGTTTGTCTCGGCGGATTTCAGCCAGTCTTCCAGTTCGCGGCGGCGTTCGTCGGAGATTTTACCGGATAGCTCTTCTATAATCAGGCGGGATAAATAAAAATTACGTTGTAGTTTGTCGTTTTCCATACACAGCACTTTTACGCTTGTTTTATGCTACAACGAGATGGTCGGCAAAAGTGATGAATGGAAATAAAGATTTTATGAGATTTATTGATTTTTATTCATCAATATATGGAAAAATAATACAAAAACATGCCGGGGCAAAGATTCTCTCAATTTTCGGTAAGCCAGTTGGCGCAAAGTTTTTACCGTTGTTTCCGCTATGCCCAAAAGGTTGGCAATTTCCCGGTTGGAATGTCCTTCCAGGCAAGCTTCTATAATACGGCGTGATTGCAGGGGGAGTTGTGAAATGGCTTTGTATAAAACGGAAAAAGCTTCTTCCCGGATGATTTCCAGACTTAATACATCTTCTGCATCGGCATGGCATTCCTGATAATGGATGTATTTTTCTTGTACCGAACGGTGTTTTAAGGCATCGTAACACAAATTTTTAGCCGTTTCATACATAAAGCCTCTGACCTTCATTTCGTTGTCGAAATCGGTTGCCTTTTCATGCAGTCGCATAAAAACTTCCTGTGCAATGTCTTTAGCCCCTTCCGGATCTCCCACGTAACGTTGACAAAAATGTACCAAAACAGGGTAAAAAGAATGAAAAAACGTTTTGAATTGTGTGTTTGTTTGTAAAAACATTTCCTGATATTCTCAAAAAGTTTTTGGATCGGTGTCGGTTTAACTTTCGCGAAGGATATCCCAGAGATAGATTTTCAGGTTTACCCGGCCTTCGGCATGGAATACAATTCCTTCTTTTTCCAAAAGGGCTTGTTGTTGCGGCCAGTGGGGAGCGATACGCCCCTGGCTATCGACCACCCGGTGGCACGGCAAGTGAAGTGCGGGAGGGACGTGGGCGAGCGTTTGTCCCGTCAGCCGGGAATATTGGGGAAATCCCGCCAGCCGGGCAAGCAAGCCGTAAGTCAGTACCCGGCCGGCGGGAATTTCCTGGATAAGTTGGTAAATTTCCTGATCGAATTGTTTCCGGTTGAAGCCGGATTTTCTACTTAACCCAGACATTCAGAATCTCTCCGATAAACATTTTATGTTGGTTATCGCCCCATTTTTCTTTTGCTTCCTTGTCGTAGATGTCTTCCGGGGAGAATTGGCGGGCAACGAGTTTTTTGCATTCGATTATCATCCAGGCTTCGGAAAAGGCCTCGCTTTTGGAAGGAGTCACGATAGGTGTCAAGCCCGACCCTTTCACTTTGTCCTCGTCTTTCCCGGAATGCGTGCCGCAGTAGTTCAAGGCATCGCGGTAAGCTTCGGTGAAGAAGCACAAGGTATACGTGTCGTTATTTTCCAGTAACCGGTAGGTATGACGGGTGGGGTTGATAAAACAAAAGGCTACAGGTTTGTTGTATACATGGCCTAAACCGCCCCAACTGGCCGTCATCGTATTGAAATGCGCGGGATTTCCGGCCGTTACCAACATCCACTGGCTGCCGATCAACCGGATCACATTTTCATCGATCTGTTTCTGATCGATCTTCGTCATATTTTTCATAATTCTCCTTATTGTTAAATAAAACCAGACATGATCTTTATTTTCTAACCGTCGTTTATCC
>CAJKZL010000386.1 GCA_905204385.1 uncultured Odoribacter sp.
AACGAAAAGCCCTTACCCAATTCGAGCAGAAATTTTTGAAGATTGCCGATAATAGCCCCCTCCAACTCGTTTTCCGAAAAGTCACTGTTGGGCGATAAACCGATAAACTCCGCAACGGTCGGGTTCTTGATGAATTCCATGCGATCTTGCTCGAACGGTTTTGTCAGGGCGACCATTTCGGACTTCACCGTATCTTTATGCTGCGAGAGCAGCAATCGTTCATAATATTGCGAGCCGATATTACGGTCGAGTGTACGGTAGCTCCACATCTGTTCGGCGGCTTCTTTTAGATACCACCTGCGGGCATCGGCATTTGTTACTTGAAGCAGACGCTTGTAGTGTGACCATGTTAAAATTCGCCACGGTGTAGCGAATATTTCAGGAAAGGTTTGATAGAATTGTCGATAATAGTATAACGAGCCGACTGAAAACCCTTTTCCGAACTCTGCCGTAAGCTCTTTCGAGAGTGATTTCAGCAACTGCGATCCGTAATCGGCGCGATCTTTTCCCTGCTGTTCCTGTTCCACGATGCGCTTGCCCATCTGCCAATAGGCTTCGACCATTGCCGAGTTGATAGCGGCATAGGCTTTCTGGCGGGCTTGTGTTATAATCTGCTTGATTTCCTGAATAAAATCAGCCTTATATAAAGATGTTGTCTTCTCTTTTTCCATTACAAACACATAATTATTGCTCTATCTCGCACATTTTATTACCTCTAATGCAGTTTTTTAGAAAAAAGTGAAAAAAAAGTATAATTCCTTCTTCCTGAGCCGAAAAATCCTGTCTCAGTTTTTCCATTCCACGGGCCACTTGCACACGTACGGTACTTTCGGACATATTCAGTATCCGGGCTATATCTTCGAACTTCAAGCCCTCTCTATAACGAAGGCGGCAGATTTCCCGGCATTTATCAGGCAGTTTTTCCATGGCCCGGTATACCCTGGATAATACGTCTTCCTCTTCGATGAGATCGATATTCTCCGACCAGATGCAAGCTTCGGCATATAAATTCAACCGCCTGTCCTCCACTTTCCGGTCACGCAAATAATTGAAGCAGCGGTTACGGACACAATGAAATAAATAGGGCTTCAAGCAAATACGATCGTGGAGAATACCCGGTTTCTCATAAAGGGCGATAAAAACTTCCTGCACCATATCATTCGCCACATCCTCCCGAAAGACCATATGTAGTGCAAAATTATAGAGCGGACCGAAATACTTGTCAAACAAAATTGAATAAGCATTCCGGTCGCTTTTTTTCAAAAGCCGAACCAAGTCCTGATCTTGCAACACCAAATCATTAAAGAATTAAAGTTCCAACTTTAGCAAAAATATCGTAATTTTTCAATTATACCGCTTAAAAGGAATAAATTTCAAAAACAGCGGTCAGGAGATCGCTCAATGAAGCATCTGATCGATCTGCTGATTGATAAACTGAATTTCCTGATCGGTTAAGACAATATCGGCGGCCTTTGCATTCTGAACGGCCTGATCGGCATTCCTGGCGCCTACCAATGCCACGGTTACCCCGGGATGTTCCACTGTCCATCGAATCACCAACTGGGCCAGTGTCGCTTCCTTTTCTTCGGCCAAGGGTTTCAGTTTTTCCAGAAATGCATTGGTCATTTTAATGCTATCGGGAGTAAAAAAAGGATTACTTTTCCGGTGATCGCCTTCTGCAAACGCATGTCCGGGCTGCATTTTACCCGTCAACAATCCCCTTTCAAGCGGACTATATACGATCACCGATTTTTCATTCCGGATGCAATAAGGAATGGTATCCCTGTCCATTCCCCGGTTCACCATACTGTACGGTATCTGATCGGATACCAGATGAATGACCTTCGAGGCATCTTCCATCAAAGCCGCATCATAATTACATACCCCGGCATAACGCACTTTTCCCTGCTCGATCAACCGTTCGACCGCTTCGAAGGTTTCGCTCAGCGGAGTCGTGCTATCAGGCCAATGAATTTGATACAAATCGATATAATCGGTGCCCAAACGGCGCAAACTATCCTCGCATTCGTGGATTACGCTTTCCTTTCCGGCGTACTTATAAATATCGATCGGTTTACCCTGGTTATCTTTACTTTTGAAAGCGAAATCGCCTTTGGCCAAGTCCCAGCGCATGCCAAATTTAGTCAGCAACTGCACTTTATCGCGGGGGATTCCCTGTATGGCCTCACCTACGATCCGCTCACTCTCCCCCTGCCCGTAAATAGGAGCCGTATCGATGGAGGTCACTCCATAATCATAAGCCGCTTTGATGGCATTCACCGCCTCGTGACGGTCCGTCTTACCCCACATCCAACCGCCTGCTGCCCAGGAACCGAAAGTTACAACTGATAATTGAAGGTTAGTATGCGCTAATTTCCTGTATTCCATAATTTCATTATTTAGGTATCGTTGATTTCTTACAGATTCGCAAAATGAGTTTCGCCGGCAAGTCTTTTTGCCGCCGGCATAAGCCGATCCCTCAACCTATAAACTCATGCTGTTTCTCCGATATTCAAAATTTATCGATAGTTTACGCAAACCTTCCGCTTACAGTTACGGTTTATTTAAAAGTAAGGACGATCTCTTCCCCTCTTTTCAAATCCACCTTGACAACGCCTTCTTCGATAACCGAGGGCTTTCCCTCCATAGAAACGACTTCTGTACCTTCCGGAATTTTAATTTTAAACGTATTGAAAGCCCGTGCCCTGAGGACCATTTTTTCCGCTTTCCCGTTTTTCCAATTCAGATCGACTTCTCCTCCTCCGCGCACGCAAAGTCCCTTGAAACTACCGTCGCTCCAGGCATCCGGCAGGGCAGGCAACAATTCGATCACCCCCATCTGGCTTTGGATCAGCATCTCGGCAATACCAGCACATCCCCCAAAATTGCCGTCAATCTGGAAAGGAGGATGGGCACAAAATAAATTAGGGTAAGTACCTCCTCCGCGATAAACGATTTTACCATCGGCAGCAACCGGGCGCATCAGGTTTTTCAATAGTTTATAGGCTCTGTTGCCATCGTGCAGACGGGCCCAGAAGTTAATCTTCCAGGCTCTCGACCAACCGGTACCGTCGTCCCCTCTACGCTCCAGCGTTTTACGGGCCGCTTCGGCCAGCTCCGGTGTTTCAGCCACAGAAATCTGATTCGACGGGTACAAGCCGAACAGGTGGGAAACGTGTCGGTGATGCACATCGGTTTCCTCGTAATCCTCCAGCCATTCCTGCAAATAACCGCCTTTAGGACTAATTTGCATAGGCGGCAATTTCTGGACAGCCTCTTTTAAGGCAGCGGCAAACTCCCGGTCCCGATTCAAGATTTCCGCTGCTTGTATCGTATTGGAAAACAACTCTTTCACCAATTGCACATCCATAGTCGGCCCCATGCAGGCACTGACGGCTTTCCGCGTTCCCGGCATGAAAAAAGCATTCTCCGGAGAAGAGGAAGGTGCGGTAACCAACCAACCGTGGGTAGGCTCTTCAATCATGGACGACAGAAAAAATTCAGCCGCCCCTTTCAGCACCGGATAAATTACCCTTAAATAAGCTCTCTTCTGCGTAAATGCATAATGCTCCCACAAATGTTCACACAACCAGGCCCCTCCCGTGTTGGTAGCCCCCCAGGACGCATGTTCTCCGGGAGCCGTAAAATACCAGGGATTGGTGATGACATGGGCCACCCAGCCCGAAGCGACTGATAAATAACGTTCGGGTGCGTCGCCCGAAGGCACCATGCCCTGGACTAAATTCTTAAAAGGTTCATGCAAATCGGACAGGTTCGCCACCTCCAACGGCCAATAGTTCATCTGCAGATTGATGTTCAAATGGTAATCCCCGTTCCAGGGCGTACGGACGGTATTGGCCCATAACCCTTGCAAATTCAGGTGTAAAGTATTTTCTCTCGTACCGCTGATCATCAGATATCTTCCATACTGAAAATACAAAGCTGCCAAAGCGGG
>CAJKZL010000387.1 GCA_905204385.1 uncultured Odoribacter sp.
TCGTTGCGGCCACCGTCATGGATATAGTTGCATCGGTTAGCCCGTCGACGAATAAGACGGTAGCTTCCTCCTCGGCATAGGTATATAGCAAATACCGCTCATTTAAAAACGATCCTAAGATAGAACTGTATTCGGTTCTCACTCCTATATTGGTGGACGACAGCCTGTCGTTGTCGTCGAACAGGAATATCCGCACCGGAGCTTTTGCCGTATTCGTATTGTCGATGTAGGAGATTCCCTGTTCCGTTTCCTGGGTAGGGATTCCGAAGCGGGCGATAATATCGCTTCGCTTTGTGCCGAACTCCAGAAAAGGCTCCGGATATAAATCGTATTTGGGATTTATTTTCACCGAAATATACTCTACAGTTTCACCGTCGCTCACGCTGATTTTCGCATGGCCTATCCTTTGTGCTTCTATTACACCCTGGGACGACACTGTCGCGACGAAATTATTGTCCGAGGTATACGTCAATACATGGTCCGAAGAAGAAAGAATGGTGTACGATTCGTCCGAAAGCAACTCGATTTCCGTTTTTTCCAGTCCGATACCGGAATCGTCATCCGAACAAGCACAAAAAAAGGCGAGCGCGAACGCTAAAAAAAGCAATTTTTTCATATTTCATATTATTTATTAATTGGGCAAAGATAGACTTCCCAACCGTCCACCGTTCCGGTCTCCGACGAAAAGCTTACACCGATGCAGTATAGTTTGCGTGGGTCATTCACGTACGGACGGGCATAGCCTTTCTCTTCGATCTGGCGGAGGGCTTCCCCGGCGTTGCCGTCCAGTTTGAACTCAAAGATATAAACGTAATGGTCCGTTTCGACGATGCAGTCCACGCGGCCCTCGCTCTGTTGTTTCTCGGTGTAGACCGTATAGACGCTCACGAGGCGCATCAGCAGGTAAAAGGTATAGTGGAAATAGCGTTCTTTTTCGCGCTCGTTCTCCTTGCGGCGCATGGAATAGGGAATGTCGCTGAGGAAAGAAGTGAGCAGGCGGCGGAATTTATCGGTGTCGCCATTTTTTAATGCGGCAACGGCTTCCCTGACCCACGAAGCCGTATCGGTCTTCGGTTTCAGATAGTCGGCAGCCACCATGCTGAGGAAGCCTTTCTTCACTTCATTGTTGGGAAAATCGAGCAGAAAGGTATTATCTTCTCCATTGTAGTCCTTGATCGTCAGATAGCCGCTCTGGAAAATCATCGGCAGCGGTTTCTCCACATCCGCCTTGTAGTCGATAAACTCCTCCGGTCCGTAATAGCGTCCCGTCAGTTCGTCCAGGTTCTCCTTTGTATGGTTCAGCAGGCGGATCAGGTAGGACGGCGTGCCGCTCCTGAACCAATAATCCTGCATCATCAGTGAGTCAAAAGCGTTGAGCAGGCTGAAGGGGTTGTAAACCTCGGTCAGGCGCGGACTGAAATGATAACCGTCGTATTGCCGTTTCAGCAATTGTTTCATCTTCGGCACGTCACAACGGTATACCCCGGCCATTGCAGCTATCGGCTCTGCAAAATAACTTTCCAGTTCGTCCGGCGTGATGCCGCAAAGGGTCTCATAGCGGGGGTCCATACTGATATCTTTCGGTTGGTTGAACCCGCTGAATACGCTCACCTGCGAAAATTTGGTCACCCCCGTCAGGAAAACAAACTGCAAATGTTCGTCGGCTGCCTTGAAGACAGAATAGAAGCCTTTCAGTACGTTGCGGTTCCGATCCTCCAACAGGATGCGGTTCCCGTCGACAGTGGTCTCCATATTGGTGTCGAGTACATCGAGGATCGGTTTGTCGTATTCGTCGATCAGCACCACGGCACGGCGGCCCGTTTTCCGGTGTACATAATCCAACAGTCCGATAAAGCGATCGCCCACCACCGGGCCTTTATCCGCCTCCATGTCGTATTCTTTTTCCCATTGGGAAACATACCATTCAAGCACATGTTCCAATGTCCCCTCACGGGTATAATCCCGACCGTTAAAATCGATATGGAACACCGGATACGCCTGCCATTCCGTCTCCAGACTATCGATCGCCAGTCCCCGGAAAAGTTCTTTCCGGCCCAAAAAATAATTCTTCAGGGTGGACATCAGCAGGCTCTTGCCGAAACGGCGCGGCCGGCTCAGGAAATAAATAGTTCCTCCTTTTACAAGCGAGTAGATCAAGGCGGTCTTGTCGACATAAACATATCCGTCCTCGATGATTCTGTCAAAACTCTGTATTCCTATCGGATATTTCATCGTAAACCGGTTTTAGTATGAAACAAAGATAATATAATTCAACGGCATACCCAAACCTGTCGAAAAGGAACATAAAACATATTTTACCCCTCTGCATGACGCGCGGGGACGAGAAGGTATCGCGGCTTGTTTATAGAAATAAACATTCCTGAAAATGATCCCCATAAAACTCAAATAAAACATAACATAAATTTATCTTAGCGCTATTTCAGTTTATTTACAAAACATTCCTGATTCGCAATCGTTTGACTCATTGTATTAACGTTTTAAATACCAAGATTATGAACAAAGAAAATCAAAAATCAGGAAACAGTGGCAGCCGCACTCAGGGTGGTAGCCACGAACAACATGTGGAAGCCGGCCGTAAAGGCGGTGAAGCTTCTCACGGCGGTGGACGCAGCTCAAAAAGCAGATCTTCTGCAGGCGGTAGAAGCAAATCAAGCAGCAGCAAATCAGGGAGCAGAACCCAGGGCGGTACGCCCGAACAACATGTAGAAGCCGGCCGTAAGGGAGGTGAAGCATCTCATGGTGGTGGACGCAGCTCTAAGAGCAGCAGTTCATCTGAGGGTAGTTCTTCCAGCAGTAAAACTCAGGGGGGAACCCGTGAGCAACATGCCGAAGCAGGACGCAAAGGTGGAGAAGCTTCCCGGGGCTCTCAAAAAGGAGGTTCACAGGAAGATGATGAAAGCCGACAACGTGGCTCCAAGAGCCAAAGCGGAACGCAAGAATCAGGAAAAAACAAGACCGTGAAGTATAAACTCAACGGTCAGAACCAGGACAAAGTGAACCAGATCAAGCCTCAGCTCGATCAAAACGATCAGATCGACAATTGGTATGTAGACTCCGACGACGCGGATGCCATCCTTACCATCATCATGAGTGAAGATGGAGACGTGGCAGTGATCGAAACCATTTTGGCGGATGCTGATTGCGACTATGAGCCCTGTTCCTGTTAATAAAAAAAGTTGCCGCCGCAACCCCATGCCATGACGGACAGCCCTCGAAAGGACTTCAGTTAAAGCGGGACGGTTTCAACGATTTACTTTGAGATACCACTCTGCCTGTCAGGGTGGTATTTCTTTATGCCTAAGTGTCCGATATTTGGACACAGTTGTGTGAAACCTGGACACCCTGATTATAAAATTCAAACAAAATGTGCTGATTATCAGTCTGATTTTTGATTGGCACGTATTTTGATTTCCCGAAAGAAATTAAAATAAGACATCATGTTCGGATTTTCGTCGTTATCGCAGGTGTATCGGTTTGTTTTTCGGAATGCAAAACTCACTTGGATCAATATTCTCAGTTTATCGGTTGGATTGGCAGTCGTCATGATCTTGCTGGTTTATCTGCAGTTTCAATTTTCTTTCGACCGTCACTTCAAAGATAAAGACCGGATTTACCGGATATTGACGGTATGGGAAGATGAGAAAACCAAAGTTTATCCTTTGTGTCAGGAGCTATTGTCGGTGCAGTTGGTCAAACAAATTCCCGAAGTGGAGAGGACAACCCGTTTGTTTCGGAACGGAATAAGGTATATTCGTTTCGGGGAGGGAGAAAGGCTAGGAGTAAAGGCCTATCAGGTAGATTCTAACTTCTTGCGGGTTTTTGAGTTTAAACTGGTGGCGGGGGAGTTGGAACATGCTTTGTCCAGTCCGGGACATTGCGTATTGACGCGTACCACTGCCGGCCATTTGTTCGGGAAAGATACGAAACCGG
>CAJKZL010000388.1 GCA_905204385.1 uncultured Odoribacter sp.
CCGTCCGTCACGTAAGGCTCGTCGAAATCAGCCCCGGAGAAATAGCGGGTACGCAAATGATTCCCTTCCGTGTCGTGAAAAGCGACATAGAAATCCTGGACCGTGCGTTCCCGGATCTCCGGCACGTAAATCCAGTAATTATTCTCGTCCAGGAAATAATCTTCGGTACAAGAAGCAATCATACCGGAAAGCAACAGGGCTCCCAGTATGTACTTCCCCTTGTTTTTTATTCTATCTATGCTCATTTAAGCTCCTTCCTTAATGTTCCGGGCCTCCTGCCGGTGGCAGAGAGGCCGGAGCGGAATTCCGGATTAAAGCGGAATATCCTCTGAAACGATCTGACCCCAGGGTGTCAGCTTTATAAAAATACCTGCATTCCCGTATTTCCCCGGCTCGGGAATACCCGGATCGGCCGGATTGTCGAGCCAGATACCGGCCCGTTCGAGGATCAGGTTGATCTCGAGGATATAGTTGGGATCGACGGGCGTGCCGACGGCTGCCGTCCAGGCCACGTCGGCCGGTTCTGTCAGCGGGGAATCCACTCCCAGGGGATAGTACCCGGCCGGGGCTTTCCCGATCAATAAGATGTCAAATTTCTCGCTTCCCTTGTCGGCCGATCCTCCGGGCAGCATGCGGATGTCCTGCCAGAGCGTAATGTTTTCGGCAGGGTTCAGTATGGTTCCTCCGTCATAGCCGCTGGTAGGATCGGTGGTTTTGAACCCGCCTTTGGTGAAAAGCACCTGGTCCACGTTTCCCCGGGCTATGGTTTTGAGGGGATTGACAGAGGTGGTGGCCCGCCGGATCCGGAAACTGGCATCGGCATCGGCGAAACTGACCCTATCGTTGCCGTTCTTCGACTGGTCGATACGCACCCGCATCAGCGAAATGACGCGCTCCAGTTGAAAAGGCGTCTGGATCTCGTTGTTCTCATCCGCCACGATCGTGATGCCCGTTTGCCGGGCCACGAAGATTTCGGCCGGTTCCTTATACCCCACGGCATTGGCTTCCGACGGCCCCCGGCGCACGAAGTCCGGGTTTTCCACCAGCTTCATCATCAGGTCCGTGACCGAAGCCCCCACGCAGGTGCTCATATCCCAGGTTTTCCCGTTCCCTTTTTCGGCCCGGATATTGGCCTGCTGCGAATTGGCAATGACGTATACGTCATAGGTTTTATTGTCGGCCGAAGCCTTGATGTTCGTAAACACCACATTTTTCACGCCCAGATCGCTCGAGGTGGGCACCGGCTCGATAGTGCGGGCGTCCTTCACCCGCCCGTCCTCGACGAACAGCACCATCAAATCCTTGATATTATCCCTCCAGGTGGTGTTCGGCTTAGCCGTCGAGGGAGTGACGGCACGCGTTCCCACACTCTTGCCGAGGCCGAACGACAGCACCACTCCGCCCACACCGTTTTCCGTACCCACGACTTTCTCCTCTTTGCTGCAGGCCGTCATCCCGACCGCCACAAGGGCCGCAACCCATAATAAATACATTTTTTTCATAGACTTCATCTTTTATTTTATCTGTTATTATTCACTGTCTCCGTATAGTTACTTCAATCACATGATCGGGAGCCACCAGGATAGCTCTTCTGACGTCATCGCCTCCTGGAGATGTCTCCACTCCCCGGATATGGACGAATATATTCTCGTTGAGCGAATTCTTGATTTCTCCGAAATAATCCGCAGAATTAAGATTACTATTGGGTCCCAAACCGCACCAATCATGCGAACTCCACGCCCACCCCGGAGGGCCGCCCACTTCTCCATTGGAAGCCTGGAACTTCAATACCGTGTCTTGAGCCCAGGGTATGGGTGCGGCCATTTTCACCTTTACCGTTTTACGCAAGGTGCCGTAAGTGAGGGTAGTGGAATAAAATCCGTCCGGACCCAGGCCCTCTGCCTTCTGGGAATCAAACGACAAAAACGTCTGTCCGTTTATAACTTCCTTATAAAAACCCGGATCACCGACCAGCGATAACTGTGTGCTAATCACACTCTCATCCAGGACTTTGGTGACTACCTTCGTCAGTGTATCATGGAATGTAGCCTGATAAAAATGATACTCCGAAGAGTTCAGCCCCATTTCATAATAACCGTTGGTATAGATTTCGTTCAAATCCTCCATCCCCTCTATGTTCGGAGTAATCATTACCACTACATTGGAAAAAAGAGTAGTGGACTCCATTGCCTCATTCCTATCAGAGTATCCGTTATTTTTGATGTCCGTAATATTCAGCACATAGGACATATTCCGCTCTATGTCGGCAAAGGTACCGTCGACGGCAGGCAAGCCGAATTTGTAATAATTCATCTCCTGATTTTCGTTTCCTTTATAGAATCCCCCCAGGACCAGGAAAAATCCGGGTTCTTTCCAAGCACCATCATCCTGGTTCCGGACCGTGGCCTGCTCGAACAGATACATCGGCTCTTTCCAGGCTCCGCCCCTCCTGGTCACATCAATCAAATAATCCTTGGTGTTTACATTTTTTCTTTCCACCAGGTAAGAAGTCCCGGTCATCGCCACGTATGTCACTTCCTGGGGCTCAAAAACAGCGGAGGGGACCGAAAACTGGATAATCAACCGGGCCAGGTTCCGCTTCAGGGGAACGATGCCGCCCGGTACCGCCTGATTAAACGTGACGAGATCGAAATGCCTCAGGGTGATTTTAGAGCTGCACATCACCGGACTCTCAGTAAGTTCCACCACGCCCGTCGGCTGCAACTCCACATCCTTTGTGTCCAGTAGCTGTTGCTCGCTGGTTTCGCGCCCGGGAAGCTTTCCCTTGGCATTCGCCAAAACATACATATAATGCTCGCTGGTGTCTTGTTTTGCGGTGAAAGTCAACGGACCGCCACCCTCTACCTCCACCTTTCGGACAAGGACATTGTCCGCAGGGGTTCCGGTTCCGGTTTTCCTGTAGATCATCACCGTATACTCGTTTATAGCGGCAAACTCGCCCGCCCGGGTGCGGACGCCACCCATAGCTTCGGCCACACAACGCAGGGAGAATGTTTCTTCTGCGGGTTCCGCACCCATTCCGACCTCCTCCCGCTCACACCCGGCAGCCAGCAACAGCAGGCACAACCACCCCCATTTTCGTATATGTTCGATTATTTTCTTCATCCCTTTATTGTTTTAATCATTCCCATTTGGTCCTTACACAACGAACGTTCGCCTTTCCGTCGAAATAGCCAGTACCCCTGGGATTATCGACACCGGCAGCCGAATGGTCTGCCCTCCAGTAAAGACCGGCATTGAAATTATTGGGTATGCCCTGGGTTCCCGCATTTTCGATGGCATACATCGATTCCTCAACGGTAGGCAACCGCCAATCGGCAAACCCGCCTTCCCTCAAATCGGTACATATTTTTTCGGCCTCCTCAAAAGTCACCCCGACGGGATGATCGGACGCATTCACTCCCACGTTGTAATTCATTTCCAGTCTATCGTCCAATACGCAGAGAACAGGGAAGGTATTATAGCCGTTATTCCTATTCGCAGAAGGGAAATAGTTATTAGTGGGATGAAGCATATTCAGCTCAGAAGGTGGTGCAGCCCCACCCTCTTTAGTAAGTCTTGCAGTGTAGCTACTATTTGATGAATTATCCGTCATTTCATAAGCCCATATTTTATTTTCAAGAGTACTATCCTTCATAAATCCCAACCCTTCCCGTATGGTAGACACCCGCCAGCAACCTTGTCCGAATACCGGATCGCTCGGGCCGGATCCCTCGAAATAAGCAGCACATCCCGTAGGCCCATCCGCCCCACCCGCCTTCCAGGCCTGGGAATAGATCCGGATCAGCTTCTCGTCATTCATCTGCTTAGGGAGAAAACTTATTCCCACCTCTCTGGTATAATTCATGGCTTGTATCCAGGTCATTTTGCCCTGTATTCCTACTTTAGCATACTGGGTCGGCACGGTACGAATCACCAGGGTCTTTTCG
>CAJKZL010000389.1 GCA_905204385.1 uncultured Odoribacter sp.
TGCCGATTGTAAGGATGTAGACATAAAACGTCTGCTCTGGGCTGCCGATGCGGATGAAAGAGAGCGGGTGGATTATATATTCTATGCTCCCGCTGAAGGATTGAGCCTGGAGAAGGTAAGCCTTTACGGTCCTGAGGGATGTATTGTGCAAGGAGTGCGGACACCCGATGCATCGGCGGATGTTTTCGTCACTCCGCTTGGGATTTGGCCTACCGACCATAAAGGTGTGATTGCTGAATTTTCTGTGGAATAGCTAAAAAACTTTTTAGATTCGGAAGTCGTATATCATCTTTAATTAATAATTAAAGGACCGTATAATGAAAAAAAGTTTAGGATTTTGGTTGATTGCTGCTTTTGTACTCCTGTTTGGAGCTTGTAGTAACGACGATGATGAAAGCGCAGCGGATAAAATTGCCGGGGTATATACAGGGGTATTTACTGTCACTTTGGAAGATGGAAGTGCATTAGGTGACCCGATGCCGAATCAGAAAATTGATTTTATAAAGGTCGATGATCATACAGTAAATCTGGAACTGAACGACTTTAAGTTCGGGAGTATTCCGGTGGGTGATTTAAAGGTAAACGATGTGCGGGTTACCGATGACGGGAAAATCAGCGGATCGGCAACTCAAGTGCCTATTATGAACGGTGTGATAAAAGCCGATCTGGATGTTACCGGGACAGTGGTCAATAACCAGGCAAATTTGCTGATTGTGGTAAATGCTCCCTTAGCTGCCGGAGAAACTGCTATTAAAATGAATGTCACTTTTACAGGCAGTAAGTAAATAAACGGGAAATTTCACCGATTTGAAAGAAAAAGGCCAGTCGATCACTCTGGCCTTTTTACATTGTTTTTCCGTTTGAACATGCGTTTGGGCTTTCCTCCCTGGCGGGAAGAATTGAATTTTTTTCCGTTATTGCGGGCAAAGCTTTTCGGATTATATTCCGGTCCCGGTCCGATTTGCGGGGGTAAGGGGATTTTGTATATGTCTTTCCCGATAAATTCTTCTATCCTGTGGAATTTTCCTTGTTCGGCCTCACACACAAATGTGATGGATACCCCTTCGGCATTGGCGCGGCCGGTGCGCCCGATCCGGTGGATATAGTCTTCAGGATCGTGAGGAACGTCATAATTGAGAACCAGACTGATATTATCGATGTCGATTCCCCGGGCGACGATGTCGGTGGCTACCAGAATGTCTATCTTGCCGTTTTTAAAGTCCAGCATCACCGCTTCGCGTTCGTCCTGTTCCAGATCGGAATGCATGGCGGCAACGTTCAACTTTTTCCGTTTCAGCGCATATGCCAGGTCTTTTACCTTTTGTTTGGAAGAGGAAAAGATGATAGCCTTTTTGTTGGGAGATTTGCCGAAAAGTTCCAGTACAATGGGCATTTTCTGGGTTTCGTAACAGATATACGCCGATTGTACAATGGACTCGTTGGGTTTGGAAATCGCGATGTTCACTTCTGCGGGATCGTGTAAGATCTGTTTCGCCAGTTGGCGGATTTTAGGAGGCAGAGTGGCGGAAAACATGATGGTTTGCCGTTGTTCGGGCATTTTTTTTACTATCTGCATGATGTCCTCGAAGAAACCCATATCGAGCATCCGGTCGGCTTCGTCCAATATGAAATATTCTACATGGGAAAGATCGATCCCGCTATTGGCTATGTGCGACAACAATCGGCCCGGTGTAGCGATCACTACGTCGGCTCCCATAAGAAGTCCTTTTTTTTGCTGATCCCAGCCGGCACCGTCTCCGCCTCCGTAGACTACAGTGGTAGAGATAGGCATAAAATAGGAAAAGCCTTCGAATTGCATGTCGATTTGCTGGGCCAGTTCCCGGGTAGGAACCATGATTACTGCTCGGATATGATTGTTTGTATTGCTTTCGCACAACAGGCGGTTTAATAAAGGCAGAGTGTATGCTGCTGTTTTTCCTGTTCCCGTCTGAGCACAACCGATAATATCTTTCCCTTTTAAAATGACTGGAATGGTCTGTTCCTGAACAGGAGTCATTTCCTGAAAATTCATTGCCTCGATTCCTTGCAGTACTTCCTCTTCTAAATCTAATTCATCGAATCTCATGTGTAATATCTAAATGTTTTCTCTATTTCTTGAATAAAGAATCTTGCCTCAAAGATACAGCTTTTTTGGCATTATTTTTGTTATTCCAATACCAGATATTAAGAATGTTTCTTAATTTTGAAGCAAATCGGAACGATGAGATTATTTCTGGCATATGCGATAGTGCTTTTCCTTTGTCTGATGACTGGAATGGAAAGCAAGCCGGCTACCGAAGATACGGTGGTCCGTCCGGAAATAACGGTTCAGCAAACGCAAATTGAAGCGGAAGTTCCCGAAGGCTTTATCGAAACCGGATGGTTAAGGTCTTATCTGTTTATGCTTAAAATTCTGGAGCCTGTCAAACAGTGGGATCTGCCCGTGGATTATGATAAATATGCTTTCAACCCTCAGGGAAAATTCCTTTCTGCCAGAGACCGGACGATGGCCTATGCCGGACAACGGACGGGTCTTTATTCTAAATTCGGGCGTCTTTTGTCCGCCCGTTACCTCGATCGCTTTTATATCTATTCGTTGGAAAAAATGCTAATTTAGAGCCTGCCCTGAATTGAGCCAACTTTGATCAGAGGCGTGTAGCCGAAACTTTTGCCTTTTCGAAAGTGAATGTCGGCATGGCCCGTTCTACTCACTTCTTTTCGGAGGAAAATAACCTGATTGAGTTTTATTCGTACACATTACGATGTCAGTCGGGTGAGATAGAAATATAAAGATAAATACAAGAATATGACTGAAAGATTCGGATATGTGACTCAGGTGATCGGACCTGTCGTAGATGTTATTTTTGAAAATGAAGGTAGAGAATTGCCACCTATCTTCGAAGCGTTGCAGATTGAACGTAAAAATGGTGAAAAGTTGATTATCGAAGTCGAGCAACATATCGGGGAAGATACCGTCCGTTGCGTGGCTATGGATACTACTGACGGATTGAGCCGTGGGATGAAAGCTATAGATCTGGGACGTACTTTGACCATGCCTACCGGTAAGCAGATCAAGGGCCGCTTGTTGAATGTCACCGGCAAGGCTATCGATAAATTGGGAGATTTGGACTATAGTCATACCTTGTCCATCCATCGCGAACCACCGCGGTTCGAAGATCTGGTAACGACCGAAGAGTTGTTGCTGACGGGCATCAAGGTGATCGATTTGCTGGCACCTTACTCCAAGGGAGGAAAGATCGGATTGTTCGGTGGAGCGGGAGTAGGGAAAACGGTATTGATCATGGAATTGATCAATAATATAGCGAAAGGCTATAATGGTTATTCGGTATTTACGGGGGTCGGGGAACGCACCCGCGAAGGAAATGATCTGTTGAGAGAAATGATCGAGTCAGGAGTGATCAAATACGGGGAAGAATTCCGGCAAGGGATGGAAAAAGGAAACTGGGATGTCGGCAGTGTGGATATGAACCGGTTACAGGACTCGCAAGCTACGCTGGTATTCGGGCAGATGAACGAACCTCCCGGGGCCCGGTTGAGGGTGGCAATGTCGGGTTTGACCGTGGCCGAGTCGTTCAGGGATTCTAACGAAGAAGGGAAAGATATTTTGTTTTTTATCGACAATATCTTTCGTTTCACCCAAGCGGGATCGGAAGTTTCGGCATTATTGGGTCGCATGCCTTCGGCCGTAGGCTATCAGCCGACGCTGGCATCGGAGATGGGTAAGCTGCAGGAAAGGATAGCTTCTACCCGCTACGGTTCTATCACTTCGGTGCAGGCAATTTATGTTCCTGCCGACGATTTAACGGACCCGGCGCCGGCGACTCCCATTAACAGTTTGGATTATACGAAGGAATTGAGCAGGTAGATCACCGAACTGGGGATTAATACAGCCGTCGACCCGCTGGCATCGTACTAGCGTATACAGGATC
>CAJKZL010000390.1 GCA_905204385.1 uncultured Odoribacter sp.
GGAGCGATGGTTTCCAAATCGGAACTGGCTGTATTTACCGCCCAGGCCCCGGACTACGGCTGCACTATCAGCTTACTGAAAGACAATGACGAAGCCGACTTCAAGCTACCTATCGGCGAAATCGTATCTCCCATCCGGGGACGGGTATACCTGGGAGGAGAATCCAACCTGAATTTCCACTCCGTCCGCTACTGCGAAGGAGGCACCCGTTTTCTGGTGATGAACGATAAACTGTATGCCTTCAACGGTACGGAGAAAAGACTACTGATTTTCGACGACCAAACCTATTTAAAAAGCGAACATGTAGCACAAATTCTGGCTTCCAGGCAGTTTATGAGATACAAAAAAGCGAACATCATTCGCCACACAGACAATACGGTCTCTTGCTTTCACGAGTACAACCAACCGGAAGAACAGATCCTGACGAAAGAGGGCCTGGCTTTTAAACTGGACAGCATCTACGGCATGTTTACCGAAAGTACGGGCCTGGCTTCCAAAAAACCGTATAAAATATACCTTATCGGAAAAGCGGACAACAGCTACAATCTCTATGAATTCGACGTTACCTATGCCGGAAGTGCCTTTAAAGTTCCCGTCTGGAACAAAACTATACCCTTGCCCCGGCAGGTGGTGGAAGAAGCCATCGCCTGGTTCGGAGCCTTCTCACAACGTTACGGATTTTATGCCACCGAACACGACATCTACAAGTTCGACTACCTGAACATCACCTCTTTCAAGCCGGAAGCAACGCCATTCAAGAGCTTCCCGGCAGAATATGAAATTGTCGAAATTTTCCCCTTAATCGGGGGTACCGGGCTAAAAGATGCCGATGGATATACGGTTGTTTACCTGTATAACAAACAAAAACATACGACCACCATCCATGTCTACGATACCGTAACCGGCACAACGGTAAAAGAATATCCGGATGCTATACCAGGCTTGGGAAAAGATTTTATTAAATGCTAATTATACAAACTATTTATGGAACCGAACTACGTTATACAATGTATCGACCTTACCCATTATTACGGGAAAAAACTGGTATATGAAAATTTAAACATCAATGTTGCCGAAGGCAGGATATTGGGTTTACTGGGCAAAAACGGAGCCGGAAAAAGCACCACCATCAACATCCTGAACGGCTTTCTGGAACCCCGTTCCGGGCAATGCCTGATCTATGGCGAAGACACCCAAAACCTGTCACCGGCCACCAAACGCCGCATCGGTTACCTGATCGAAGGACATGTGCAATATTCCTTTATGAATGTCCACCAGATCGAGAAATTTTATTCCGGTTTCTATCCCAACTGGAAACGGGATGCTTACTTCAATTTGATCGACAAACTGAAAATCACTCCTCGTCAGAAAATCTCCACCATGTCCTGCGGCCAACGGGCTCAGGTGGCCCTGGGATTGATTTTGGCCCAGGATCCGGACCTTTTGATCCTGGACGACTTTTCCCTGGGACTCGATCCGGGCTACCGGCGACTGTTTATCGACTATATGCGGGAATATGCCAAATCGGAAGGGTAAACGGTCTTCCTCACTTCTCATATTATCCAGGACATGGAACGCCTGATCGACGACATTCTGATTATGGACTATAACCGGGTGTTGGTTCAAAGCCCGGTAAAAGATTTCACCAGCCGTTTCAAAGAATTTACCTTCGAACTGGACAGGGACGACGTGGAATTGAAGGACCATCCCCTGGCCGTGAATGTGGAACATCTTCGTAACCATTACGAGTTTTACACTTACGGCGGCGAAGCAGAGGTAAAACAACTGTTGGAAGGCCGGGGTATTCCCTACCGGAATTTCAAAGAAGAACCGATGACCCTGGAAGACGCTTTTATCGGCCTGACGGGCAAATATTAACCGAACGCCATGGCCTCTTCAAGTATTCCTGAATCAGTTTGTTATGAAGTGAACTGAAATACATAAACCGTTATGAAAAGCTACCTGTTACACTTATTTTACAAAGAATGGATCAAAACCCGCTGGGCATTTCTGGGAATGCTCGTGCTGGGAATAGCTACCATACTGTATATTTTCACCGCAGTAGAGAACAAAATCACCCTGATGGGCGCCCAAACGATTCTGCTGCGTATTCTATACGACGAACCTCCCGTCATCTATTACGCCTCTTTTCAGTACATCCCTTTGCTGACAGCCTTGAGCATCGGCATCTCACAATACATCCCGGAAGTGATGCAAAAACGCATTCGCCTGACCCTGCATCTGCCGGTAAAAAACAATGTTCTGATTTCAGGTATGGCAGGCTTCGGACTTCTGCTCCTGACTTTAAGCAACCTTCTCTATGCCGGGCTATTCCTCTGCTGCAACATCCGTTTATTTCCGGAAGAGATCACCGCTCCGGTCATGATTTCCCTGACCCCCTGGCTGCTGAGCAGTTATATAGCCTACAACTTCATCGCTATGATTGCCGTCGAACCCAGCAAAGGACGCAAAGT
This sequence comes from uncultured Odoribacter sp., assembly GCA_905204385.1. Next base: position 2,475 of record CAJKZL010000390.1, read on the forward strand.
CATTTATTCGGTCATCGCTTATTACACGATCCGGCTTTTTCTGGTCGGCAATGAGCCTCACGGAGCATTCGGGGCTTCTATCCCCGTCATGGTCCTGATGGCTGTATTGTCATCGGGTCTGGTACTTTATTCCTCACAACGTTTTTACAAAGGAGAAAAATAATCATGCTGATCAAAATCATAAGAATCATAGCCGTCCTGTTTGCCATAGCCGCAGCGGCTACTGTAATCCCCGGGCTATACTATACCACCTTTTCCTCGGGAGGGGGAGGCGGTTACAAGACCATCCATTACAGTGAAATCCTCGGCGATTTTCTGATCTCCGAATATGTTTATTCCACGGACCGGAGCAGCGTTTCCGGACAAACGGTTTATTACGACCGTCGCGGGAAAAGCTATCCCCGGGATTCCGTCGAGCGGCTCCTCCTGCTCGACAATGTGTCCCAGTTAGCCTATGAAGGCAGGTTTCCCGATAGCATCTGCGGCATAGCCGTCACTCCCGAGCTGGTATCTTCCGAGGCTTTTTCACAATACTATTCCGCTCAGCCGGGACTGTATTACGGCCTTTGCGAACTTCGCGACCGGCAAAGCTACACCACCCGTTCCCTGGAACCCCGGGACCTTTTCCGGATCACCCCGGAGGGCATACAATTTATCGTCAGCGAAACCAACGAAATCGACCGGGAGAAAAGCCGTTCGTTCTCAGCGAGTCTTTCGGCTTCGGGCTTCCGGTTTCCGGCCCGCCGCATGTGGACCTCTCCCGACAAACATGTATCCGAAGCCATAGGCTATTACGTGATAGACGACCAAAACGATCTCTATCGCCTGTCCATGGACCTGTCCGCTCCCGTTGTCCAGAAACTGGAAAAACCGGATGCCAAAAACATTCAAAATATCACCTTCGGAAAATCACCGGACATCAGAGCAATCCTGATCACAGAAGACGGAGATACCTACATTCAGCATCCCGATCAAAGCTATACGCGTCTCGCCCTTCCCAATTCTTTGCGGAAATCCGTTATGCTGACCGGAAATCTTTTTTATCGGATATTTACCTTACCGGCCAGGAATCAGCAAACCACTTTCGTCTTCGACCGGAAATTCCGGTTAATAGACAGTTGTACGCTACATTACCCACCCCAGCCGGAAAGTACGGCCGACCTCTTCGGGGAACTGCTGCTTCCTCTTTCCCTCGGACAAACAGCCTGGGACGGATTCTATGCCGACTGGTCGCCGGTAAAGCGTTTTATCTGGTTCAACCTGCTACTGACCGGCATAGCAATCTGCTATAAACGGAAAAACGGATACCGCTTATCCGGCCCATTTTCCCTACTGGACCTCCTGCTGGTGGTCCTTTTCGGAATATACGGTTTTATCGGAATACTCGCTTTCCCGCTTAAGAAAAGCCGGGAAGAAATACTGAAATCTTAATGCCGCACCTATG
>CAJKZL010000391.1 GCA_905204385.1 uncultured Odoribacter sp.
GCATAACGTAGAATTGCATGAATCCCTGTTCCCTGTATTGGTTGCCTCCTGGCGAAAGGTTTGGGGAGAGGATCTTCCTTTCTATCCGGTTCAGTTGTCCAGTATCGACCGTCCTAGCTGGCCACATTTCCGGGATAGTCAGCGGCGTTTGGCTGAAAAGATCGGAAACGGTGGAATAGCCGTAAGCAGTGATCTCGGTCACCCTACGGATGTTCATCCCACCCGGAAGAAAGAAGTCGGAGAGCGTCTGGCGCGTCTGGCTTTGAACGGGACATACGGATTCGAAAAAATGGTGGCGGCGGGACCGATGTATAAGCAAGCCGATTTCGGGAAAGGATATGCCTACGTTGATTTTCTCAACGGAGTGGGGATGAAAGCCTCGGATGGGCAGGCGTTGCGTTCGTTCGAGCTTGCGGGAGAGGATGGTGTGTTTCATCCGGCAAAGGCCGAGGTGTCTGGGGAACGGGTGAAAGTATGGAGCCCCGAAGTGAAGCGGCCTGTAGTGGTGCGCTATGGTTGGCAGCCTTATTCCACCGGCAACCTGGTGAATGCGGAAGGCTTGCCTGCTTCCACTTTCAGCAGTGATCCCGGGCATTAAGCTTCCGGACTGCGTATTCCGTTAGAGGATATTCGGCGTCCTGGCATAAACTTATGCCGGGACGCTTGTTTTTTTTTAAATAACTGTTATCTTTATCGTCATAAAATCGAATAGGCTTGTTATGGAATGGCTGGTTGTATTGATGTTGATCTTGATTGGAGCCGTTTTGGTCCTGATGGAGTTTTTAATTTTTCCCGGGGTAAATGTGGCCGGGGTATTGGGGTTCATTTGTGTCGTTGCCGGAGTATATTTCGGTTATGCCTTTTATGGGGCGGCTACCGGGCATTGGGTGTTGTTGGGTACGGCCTTGTTCGGGATCGGAGTCACCTGGTATGCCTTACGTTCGGACACCTGGAAAAAACTCAGTCTGGATACCCGTCTGGAAGGAGGAGTGGAAGGGGTGGACAGTTCCATCCGGGAAGGAGATTGCGGGAGAACTCTGGGGCGGCTGGCACCCATGGGGAATGTACAGATCGGGGAAATGATCGTTGAAGCCGAGTCGGAGTCGGGATATATAGATTCGCATGCAGAAGTGGAAGTCGTGAAAGTATTTAAGAATAAAATAGTCGTAAAATTAAAAACAGTTCAGAATGGAAAACAATAGTATTATCTTATTGGTCGTTGCCATAGCAGGAGGGCTTTTCCTGTTGTGGATCATCTTGTATTTCATCCCTATCGGTCTGTGGTTTCAGGCTTTGGTGTCGGATGTGAAGATTTCTTTGTTGCAATTGGTGCTGATGCGCTGGCGTAAAGTACCTCCTACGGTCATTGTGGGAGCTATGATCGAAGGGAAAAAAGCGGGTATAGAACTCTACCGGGATATGCTGGAAGCTCATTATCTGGCGGGAGGTCATGTCCCTCAGGTGGTTCACGCGTTGGTATCCGCTTCCAAGGCGAATATCGATCTGACGTTTCAGATCGCTACGGCCGTGGACCTGGCCGGACGGGATGTGTTCGAAGCGGTTCAGATGAGCGTTAATCCGAAGGTGATCAACACTCCTCCTGTGACCGCGGTGGCAAAGGACGGCATACAGCTGATCGCCAAGGCGCGGGTCACTGTGCGGGCCAACATCAAGCGTTTGGTGGGAGGTGCCGGGGAAGAGACTGTCCTGGCGCGTGTGGGCGAAGGAATTGTGTCCTCCATCGGATCGTCCGAATCGCATAAGGCGGTGATGGAAAATCCCGATTTTATCTCTAAAGTGGTATTGGACAAAGGACTCGATTCCGGTACGGCTTTCGAAATTTTGTCTATCGATATTGCAGATATCGATGTGGGTAAAAATATCGGTGCCGGTTTGCAGATCGATCAGGCGGAAGCCGATTTGAAAATAGCTCAGGCAAAGGCCGAGGAAAGAAGGGCGATGGCTGTGGCCCGCGAACAGGAAATGAAAGCTCTGGCACAGGAAATGAAGGCTAAGGTGATCGAAGCCGAGGCCAATATCCCCTTGGCTATGTCCGAAGCTTTCCGTTCAGGCAACCTTGGTGTAATGGATTATTACCGGATGAAAAATATTGAAGCCGATACCCAAATGCGTGAGTCGATCGCAAAACCGACAGAAGCAGGTAAAAAGAAACCGGATAAGATCGGTTGATTCAGAATAAAGATTAGGAAGATACACGTCCGGTTTTTAGAAACAATACAAAAACACCATTGCCAGTTGAGATACGTTTAACGGCAATGGTGTTTTACGAAAAAGGAGTAGCTTACTTCTTACCATGTATTTCCACACTACGGCCAACAAAGCTGCTCCCACGAAAGGAGCCACGATAAACAACCACAACTGGGATAATGCCTTTCCGCCTTCAAACAAAGCCGGGGTTATACTGCGAGCAGGATTGACGGAAGTTTCGGCATACGTATTCGCTCCGGTCATTGTGCCTGCCGGGTCGACAGCATAGCCCTGAACAAACAATACAAAATGGCCGAACCGATCAACGTGCCGATTACCTGAAAGTATCGGGATGGTCCTGTTTTTTCATGGGGTGTCAGTCCCTTTTATAAACGGCATGAGCCAGATCGCGCAGATTGTAACCCGAAGCCATGGTATCGCCGTAGGCTCCGCAGGAATGGATGACAATCAGGTCGCCGCGTTGGGTTGCGTTGAGCAGTACGTCTTTGCCGAAACAATCGGCCGATTCGCAGATAGGGCCGACCACGTCGTATTTTTCTTCCGGCTTGCCGGAACTGATGTTTTCGATTTTGTGGAAAGCCTGATATAAAGCGGGCCGGAGGAGATCGTTCATTCCGGCGTCGAGGATAGCGAACTTCCGGTTTTTTCCTTCTTTGACATATAATACTTTAGAGATCAGGTCACCGCAATGGGCCACCACCGATCGTCCCAGTTCGAAATGAACCTGTTGATGGGGAGAGGAAGGTTCGAAAAAACGATTGAAGGTGGAGAAATAAGCGCCGAAATCGGCTATGGGCTGAGTGTAGGGGTGTTCGTAGTTTATGCCCAGACCACCGCCGAAGTTGATGTCTGGAAGTACCAGGCCATGTTCTTTGATTTTTTCCTGAATTTCGTTGGCGCGGATACACAATCCCCGGAAAACGGTCATATCGGTGATTTGTGAGCCGATGTGAAAATGCAGTCCGGTGAGTTCGAGATGGGGCAGCGATTTAACGGTCAGAATTACTTTCTCCAGGTCGTAGAGATAAATGCCGAATTTGTTTTCTTCGATCCCGGTGGTTATATAATGGTGGGTATGGGCATCGACGTTGGGGTTGATACGCAGCGCGATGCGGGCTTTTTTGCCCAGTCGGGCAGCAATTTCGTGGATGACATGGATCTCCGGCAAGGATTCGCAGTTGAAGCAGAATATGTCGTTTTGCAAAGCCAGTTCGATTTCCCAATCGTTTTTGCCTACTCCGGCAAACACAATTTTCCGGGCCGGGAAGCCGCATTCAATGGCACGTTTGATTTCATTGCCGCTGACGCAATCGGCTCCCAGACCCCGTTGGGCGATCTGTTGCAGGAGCACCGGATTGGCATTGGCCTTGATCGCATAATGAACCTGATAACCGTATTTTCCGGATTCTTCCAATAATGTATCGAGCGTCCGCCCCAGCAAGGTCAGGTCGTAAAAATAACAAGGCGTTGAAATGGAGGCGGGAAGTGAAGATAGTTGCATAGACTTTCGGATTAAATGACAAGGATGAACGATTAGTCTTGGGTGTCCAGCAATTTTTTGCTGAGATCGGTCATGGCTTTTTTCTTATCTTCTTCTTTCACCAGCACGGAGATGTTGTGTTCGCTGCCTCCGTATGAAATCATTCGCAGGGGTACTTCGGACAAGGCATTCAGCACCTGTGC
>CAJKZL010000392.1 GCA_905204385.1 uncultured Odoribacter sp.
GTTGCAATTCGACTCCCGTAGCAGTCATTTTTTGCTGCATCATCTTGTAAAGTTCGTCACACAACTGCGTTATGCTGAATTTTGTCCGTTTGCGTTCCAGTATGCCCGACTCGATCTTCGAGAGGTCCAGGATATCGTTGATCAAACGCAGCAAAAGCTCGTTGTTGGACTCGATAAGACGTCCGTACTCCGCTTTTTCGTCCGGATCGTCGCAATCGTGCATCAATTCGGAATATCCGTCGATGGCATTCAGAGGGGTTCGGATTTCGTGGCTCATATTGGCCAGGAAAGCCGATTTTAGCCGGTCCGAAAGCTCTGCCCGCTCTTTCATTTCCTTCAATTCCTGGGCCATTTTTTCCCATTTCGTGTTGTTGAAAGAAATGCCGGTATAGCGGACGACACGGCCCTTTTTATCGCGTTCGGAGGGGAGCCCGGTCACTACCAGCGTTTGCCATTCCTGATCCCATTTGGTGCGGGAGCGGTACTGTAGCGAGAACTCCCGGGCCTCTCCCCGTAGCATGAGCGCGATATTTTCCTGTAATCGCTCTGTATCTTCGGGATGGGTTGCATTCAGATAATCCTCCGGTGAAATAGCCTTTTCGGACCGGTAATCGTTGACCGGATCGTTGAATGCCCGGTACTGTCCTGTTTGCACCTCGAAATCCCAATAGGACATTCCGACGGTTTTGAAGGTGAGCTCCATTTTGTAATTCCGCTCCTTGAGCTCTTCGTTCAGTTGGTGGAGATTGGAGATATTCTGCCGGAAGCCGGTAAACCGGATGACTTTGCCGTTTTCATCCTCTTCGAAAGGAACGCCGGTGACGTGGTTGTATTGCCAGGTATCATTATATTTGGTCTGGATGCGACAGGTGAAATTGAGGTTATGTCTTTCCCCGGAAAGCATAGTTTGTAAAGCGTCGTTAACCAGCGACTGATCCTCGGGATGTATCACGCTCAGGTATTCGTCGATGGACAGCAGCCGCTCCGATTGGTAATCATTGACCGGATCATTGTACGACTCGAATTTTTTTGTACACACATCGAAGTCCCAATGGACGATATCATTGACCTTCATGGCCAATTCGCGTTTAGTAAGCAGTTCCTGTGCCCGTTTGGCCATCCGGAGTTTTTCGGTTACATCGAGTTGTGTCCCGACAATCTGCAATTTACCCCGGTGTTCGGTAGAAAGCCGCATCCGGCTTTCGTAGTGGTGATAAGACTGTCCATAGAACACGCGTACGGTGATCTGTCCCTGCTGGATCTCTTTACCGATCAACCCGCTGAAAAGCGCTGACAGCGGAGTCCGGTCATCGGGATGAAGCATGGCTAGCAATTCGTCCAGAGTCATTCCATTGCGAACGATAGGTTTTCCGTACAAAGGGGCGAATGTCTGCTTGCGCACATCGTATACCCAGGACGACATGCTGGCTGCTTCCATAGCCATTTCGAGATTTTTCTTTCCCTCTTCGGTGCGGTATTCGGTCTCTTTCGTGGAAGTTACATCGTTGGTGAGCAGCATGTGGCCAACGATAGCCTTATTTTTACTATAGACGGGGACCACTTTCGCTTCGTAAATGATAGTCTTTTTGTTACGGCTCGGAAAATATTCCTGGTTTATCCGGTCGAAATCATATTCAAATTCCAGGGCGATATCCTCTCCGGCTTTTATTTTCGCTCTGAGTTGGGCATCCATATAAGGACTGTCGAAAAGATTGACTTTGCCTATTACGGAATCCGGGTTTACGCCATAGATCTGTTCCGCCCGTTTGTTCATACTCCGCAAAACGCCCTGATGATCATAAATTTCGATTCCCATCGGCAGATTGGCTAATACACTTCCTGTAAAGAAAATCTGTTCGCACAACAGCGCGGCCATCTCTTTTTCAAATGCTATTTTGCCTGCATCCGGGGCATTCGTTTCAGTTCGCTTCATGATAAAGTCTGGTATTATCGTATAATATGGATGGTTCGCCGGTATTCCGAAGGGGACATTCCTGTTTGTCTGCGGAAAAAACGGCTCAACGACGATTGGTTGGCAAATCCGGTTTGCCGGGCTACATCTTTTATATCGAGGTCCGCATTGCGAAGCAGGGATTTGATGCGGACCACCAGGTAGTCTGCAATCATCTCATAGGCTCCCTGCCCGTTTACTTCCTGCATAACCTGACTAAGGTAGACAGGGGTGATACACAATTTATCGGCGTAGAAAGCTACTTCCCGGTGTGTGGCGTAATATTCGGAAACGAGTACGGCGAATTTGCAGGCGATCTTCTCTTTATGAGAGTTGAGGGCAGGCAAAACGTCCGTGCCGGTTTTCTTCCGGAAAGCGACATAGTGATCCCAATAGTAAATCCGCAACAGGTGCAGAATGGTCTCGCGCCGGAACGCTGCGTCCTCGTTATTCCTCCGGAAATCAAGCGCACGGCAGTAGTCGAGGAATCTTACGGCTTCCTTATCACTCAGGCGGATACAGAAATTCTTCCGCATATAAAAGAAAAAACCGGGAGTCAGTTTGCCCAGGCCACTCATAATGTCCAGGAACATCGTTTTATCCACTTTAAAAAAAGTCATGGAAAAGTCATCGCTGATTTCACTGACGGAAACCAACTGTTGTGGCAAAACGGTGATCAGATCGTTTGCGGAAATCCGACATGTAACGGAAAAAATCCGGATAACGGCACTGCCTCCGGTACAGATTCCGTTGAATCCCTCCTCAAGGAATGCTTCGTGTTCGCTGGCAGGAAGCAAGGTTATATCGGTATGTAACTGAAAATTTTTCACTCATTATCTGGTTTACACCTTAATATACGGGCGTAAAAGTACGCTATTCCCTCCTGATTAAGGATTTTAGTATAAAAAATGAACGCGGTTGACAAATTTGGGTATTGAAAGACGGCTGAATTTATTGGCAGAAAAAGGATGTCGGGAAAGGATTCGTTCCACTTTCTGTCATTTTGAAATGAAAATCTCCCATTAACCGCGGCTTTCAGGAGTCTACTCCGCGTTTATACTGCATTTTGTCTTAAGAGGCTGAAACAAACGTTTCCCCTTGCAGGAAAAGATCTAGGTATAAAATTGTCTTTTATTCTGTTCCGTCTTCGTAGTTTTGCCTTTCAGACACAGTCGCTTTGTGCTGGTCCTGTAAACCGCTCCTTCACTGACTGCGGGAACTCCTCACTCCACAAAAAACTTTACGTTACGTTTCCGTCAGACAGCCCTCCGTCGGGCGTTCGGACCGGCTAACAGGAACCTCATCAGTCGCTCAAATGGTCTGACCGGCAAAACTACTCCGGCTCCCTCAGTGCGGCTTTGCCCTGTCGTACGACGAAAGTCGGAGTGTATAGGGGTGAGGGACCATTGGAACGCCGGCGGGTGTCGTCTTATTCTTTCTGAACGCCCGACGGAGAGCTGTCTGAGGGCTTTGCCCGAGTTCCCGCAGTCAGTGAAAGAAAGAATTAGAGGACCGACGGAAGTGACCGGGTCACGAGACCCTACACACGGAGACGGTTGATCACAGAAAAAATCCTACGACGCCCTTCTTGTCTGCCGGATCATATTCCCTGATCGTTAATATCGCTATTTCGAAATGTGCGCTCTGAGGAAATCACCTTCAGATAAATTTCCCCTCCGGGAAGTGCAAGTCGATCACCGTATTTCTGAAATAACCGGCATACAATTCAGCTTTCGGGGAGATTAGCAGCTTAAACACATTCAAATGAAGACGATCGCTCGAATATGCTCCTTCCCTGCCGCTCTCTTTCAGAACCAAGTCCGGACTTCTTTCCCATAACCCGGTATTTTCGTAAAAAGGAGTATGCTCATGAGAGCAGGTAAACAACCCCAAGTCGAAACGATTCTCCTGCAACATCCATTCCGTCGCCTTCCGGACCAGAATAGTACCTATTCCGGCT
>CAJKZL010000393.1 GCA_905204385.1 uncultured Odoribacter sp.
CGCAGGGCTTTTGAAATGTGGGTTTTTACGGTATTGACCGAAATACCGAGTTCATGGCAGACTACGAGGTATTTCTTCCCTTCCAGGAAACAGGCTTTGAAAATGTGTTGTGTTTGCGGGGGTAACCGGGCGATGGCGTTTCTCAGTCGTTGTAGGGTGGCTTCGTATTCTTCATAATTCTGTTCGTAAAGCTCTGCTTCCTGCAGCATTTTTTGCTGGTATTTTTCTTGGACCCGCTGATGACGGACGATATTGACGGAATAATTCCGTACAAGCGTGTATAAGAGTGGGGTGATGGACTTGTCGAATTTGAACTGTTCGTAATGGGTCCAGACGTATTCAAAAACGTCGTTTACGACATCGTAAGCACTCTCCGAATCGTTTAAAAAGTTCAGGGCATGGTAATAAAGCCGGGTATAATTCTCACGGAAAATTTGCTCGAATTGTCGTTTATTCTTCAATTTTTCTTCTTTAAAGTTTATAGATGCAAATATAGGTGATTATTCGAAAAAAAAAATCAAGTTTCGCATCACCCATTTCGCTACCTTAAACGAGTATTAATAAACGAAGAAAATGATGAAGTCGGATACTCGGGAAAAAGATATAGAGTTTGCATTGCTGATGCTGAATCTGCCGGAACGTGAAAAAAATGCGAATTTCCGGGAATGGATTCAGGAAGAGGCTCACCGGGAATTGTTCCGTAGGCTGCTTGTTTGCCGGGAAGCCGGGATGTCGGAATTGAAAAAGGAAGACATCGATGTGGATGAGGTATGGCGACGGTTCGACCACCGTGTCCTTCGCTCTTCCCACCGAAAGATATGGGGATGGGCGGCTTCTGCCGCTGCCATGCTGCTTCTCGGCTACGGGATATACAATTCGTGGAGCCTGGGGAACGCCGCGAAGGAAAATACGCTGGCTCAGGTGGAATATCAACTGGAGAAGGGAGTCGTATTGGTGGCTGAGGAAGCACAACCGATGAGTATTCTTGTCCCTCAGGCAAAGCATATTCCCGGAGTGGAAACTTTTGTGCAGGATTCGTTAAGGGGGATTGCTTATTCGGCTGTGGTTCCGGAGGAAGAAGCCGAAGTGAAACACCATACCTTACGGGTGCCCCGTGCAGCCGACTATATGGTGATATTGGAAGACAGCACTTGTGTATGGGTAAATGCAGAGTCGGAGCTTCGTTATCCTTCGTATTTCGGGGAGGGGGAGCGAATCGTAGAACTGAAAGGAGAGGCCTATTTTAAAGTGCGTCCGGATGCCCGACGGCCTTTCGTTGTCCGGACGGAACAGGTGGAAACCAGGGTATTGGGTACGGAGTTCAATATGCAAGCCTATCCGAATCAGTTGCAGAATGTGACTCTGGTAGAAGGGCGGGTTAAAGTGAAGACCGGAGGTGGAGAAGAAGTCGTTCTGAACCCCGGTGAGAACGTGGCCCTGACCACCGACGGACTGAAAGTGGAAGCGGTGGATGTCCTGAAATATACTTCCTGGAAGAACGGTTACTTTTATTATGATGACGTTTGCCTGGAAGAGATCCTGGAGGAATTGGGACGCTGGTACGATTTTTCTGTCCGTTATGAAAATGAATCCTTGAAAATCCTGCGTTTTAAGTTCTGGGCCGGACGTTACGAACCCCTGGAACGGATGCTGGCGCACCTGAACGAAATGCACCGGGCAAGTGTTACGATATCAGGCAACTGCGTTTTTGTCGGGAATTACCGGAAAGAATAAGATATAAAAAAGGAGAACAACCTGGAATTGTCCTCCTTCCGTTTAGTGATCCTCATCATTGGTCGTGATGAAAATGTCTAACTTTAACAACAAATGTATGAAAAAAAATCTGACCCTTGTTTCTCAAACCAGGGAAAAAGGAAAAATACCCCGGAAAATCGGTTTGGGTATTTCTCTCGTGTGGTTATTCTGCTTTTTAGGAATGAGTCCGGAAGTTTTTGCCCAGCAAAATAAACTGACTTATTCGTGGGAAAAGGCCAGCTTGCCGGATGTGTTGAAAACACTGGAAAAAGCAGATGTTTACAAGTTTATTTTTAATTACGAAGATGTCGGTTACACCGTTTCCGCGAAGGTAAAGGATAAAACGGTTCTTGAAATTCTGGATATTATCCTGAAAGATAAGCCGTTGATCTACAACCGGGATGGAATTTATCTGATGATCCGTCCCAAAATCTCACAACCTGCTCTGCGGAAATATACGATCAAGGGGCATGTGACGGATACCAAAGGCGCGCCTATGCCGGGCGTAACGATCCGTCTGGGAAATACTGCGGTCGGTACGGCTTCGGATGTGAACGGCGATTTTACGCTTGCGGTGAGCGAGGAGCAAGGTAGGCTGCTGTTTACGTTTGCCGGATATAAAGATAAAAGGGTTAATTTCAAGGATATGAAGCCGTTGAATGTCAAGATGGAAGAAGATGTGGCTTCGCTTGACGAAGTGCAGGTAGTAGCTTATGGTGAGCAGAAAAAAAGAACGATGGTCAGTTCGATTTCTTCTGTAAAAGCTGATGACATCAAAGAATTACCTACGCATAGTCTGGAAAGCCTGTTGCAGGGCCACATGGCCGGTGTGGAAGTAAACAACCTGTCCGGGGCTCCGGGGGGAGGCGGATCTATTGTCGCCATCAGGGGATATAATTCTTTTTTTGTGGAGGGTGAAGGACAAGACCGGGGTTATGGCACTCCGCTTTATGTCGTGGATGGAGTGCCTGTTCACTCGTTTACGTCTCCGGTTACGGGGGCTAATACGTTGTCGGACCTCGATCCTTCGATGATCGAATCGATCGAAGTATTGAAAGATGCTGCTTCGGCAGCCATTTATGGTTCCCGGGCGGGGAATGGGGGTATCCTGATTACCACCAAAAAAGGCCGGCCTGGAAAAGCCCGCTTTACGGCTAACGCTTCTTATTCTGCTTCCTGGCTGCCGGAAACCCCTGTACAGACCGGAGGAAATGCCGAGAGGCGTTATCACCTGAATATCCTGAAAAATGCTGCTAATCCCTATTACGATCCGGCTACAGGCGAATGGAAAATGACTTCTTCGTATGAGGAGGTGTACAATTGGACGGGGGATCCGGAAAAAGGACCTTATTATAATTACTTCTGGGGAAAGAATAGTTCGCAAAATGCTTATGTTCTCCAGGATAGTTTGAATCCTTTCTATAATAACTCGACAAATTGGTGGAAGGAAGTATATCAGGTTGCAAAGGTTTGGAATGCCAATATCCAGGCTTCGGGAGGGAGTGAAGGCGTACAGTATATGGTGGGAGCCGGGTATTACAATGAAGAAGGTATTGCATTGGGGAGCGGTTTTAAGCGGATCAGCGTCCTCAGTAATCTGACAGCCCAGCCTGCCGACCGTTTGCGCCTGGATTCCCGTTTGAGCCTTGCTTATAGCGACCGAAGCCGGGGGGGACGTACGAGCGGAGGAGGATTGGGCGGAAAGAAGGTAGAAGGCATTTCGGCCGACCCCACCAGTGAATCCTCGTTATACCCGGGAAATGGTTATGTCAGGGAAGAATTTATGGAAGCGCTTAATTCGGTGGAAGAAAAGAACCAGAGCTATTCTGCCCGTTATAATCTCCGCATGGAGTATGAATTTATCAAAAACCTGCGTTTATCCGTTTCCGGATCGGTGGATTATAATCAGCAAAATCAGAATCATTTCGAACCCAGCACCATGGACCGTGATCAGCATTATTCTTTTTCAAAAGGGACCATCACCCGCTCCATTTCCTTGTTGAATGAGAATTTGCTGAATTACGATTTTTCTATTCGGGGAAATCATAATTTTGCTTTGCTGTTGGGGCTCTCTTTCCAAAAAGATCAGGATTTTACAAATCAAGGTCACGGTAAGAACGGTCCTAGTGATTATGTACATTATGTCGGGGACGG
>CAJKZL010000394.1 GCA_905204385.1 uncultured Odoribacter sp.
GCATCGAGTCGGCGGCTAAGGACGGTTCCTGCTCCTTCAAACGATCCTGGAATTTATAGAACAACCAGTTACGGCGTATCTCGTTGATGCGGGCTTCTTTCTGCGCCAGCTCTTCATCCGTCAACTTCTTTCCCTGCACGAAGCAGAATTGCGTGCCGGCAGAGGCACGTTCGATATTCACATCGTCGGTTTCCTTCGCATCGATCAAAGCGCCGCGTTTATTAAAATGATGGGGCAATATCTCGGCAGGAACGGTATAACCACCGTCGCCATCGCCATAAAGCACGTGAGGTTCATGCGCTTTGCTGGCCGGATCGCCACCCTGCACGACAAAGTCCTTGATGATGCGGTGGAACAGCATCCCTTCATACTCGCCTGACTGGCAGAGCTTGATGAAATTATCACGATGCAAAGGCGTATCGTCATAAAGCAGGACGGTCACATCTCCCATCGTGGTACGGACAGTCACATAAACCGGCTTCTCCGGATCCAACGGCTTCTCCGCACAGGTAGCCAAAGTCAACAAAGACAAACAAAACAATAGCAATTGTATTTTCATAACTTTCAACTTTCAACTTTCAACTTTCAACTCTACTCTTTCATCGTGTCAAGATAAAAAGATTTTTTTTAAAACCTTATCGAGGAAGGAGAAAAGAATTTTTTTCGGCCGAAACTGAGATATAAGAATTCTTTAACTGATTCGTTTTCAATATTTATAAATTATTCTAATGTATTCGTAAATATTATTGATTTGATTTATATGAAAACGTTCCCTACATTTGTATCGAAGAAAACAGAAAAGTATAAATCAAATAAAAATAAGCATTATGAAAGCAACAAATTTAATCGGATTGGATTCAGAAAAGTCTCAACAAGTCGTTAATCTTTTGAACGAGTTATTGGCAAATTATCAGATTTATTATCAAAATCTGCGTGGTTTTCACTGGAACGTAAGAGGTAATCGTTTCTTTGTCCTTCATGCGAAATTCGAAGAACTGTACAACGATGCCATTGAAAAGGTGGATGAGATTGCCGAACGCATACTGACGTTGGGAGGTGTGCCTTTACATTCTTATGCCGCCTATGCTAAGGCAGCGACCCTGAAAGCCAGAGAAAATGTAACAGATGGTGACGAATGTTTGAAAGCGGTGGTCGAGGATGTTCAAACATTGTTGAAACAGGAACGCCAAGTGTTGAGTCTGGCTGCCGAGATCGGCGATGAAGGTACCCAGGATGTTTTCTCTTCCTACGTTTCGGGTCAGGAGAAGCTGTTGTGGATGCTGGATGCATACCTGAACTAACGAGGGTGGCTTGAGCCGAAAGCTTTAAACGAAAAGGGGTTGATTGCATTTTGCAGGCAACCCTTTCCGTAATTGAAAGAGGAGCGGAAGATAGTTGCCGGGAAAAGTCAATAGACAGCAAAGGTACTAAAAGCGGCCAGGAATTTAGAATCCTGCACGAACGCATGACTTGAAAAGCCGGATCGGAAAATGAAATTTAAGGTGTTTGTCGGGCGGAATTCCGGGCCTTGCTTTGGGTAACCAGATAGACTCCGGTAAATACCAGGCAGGCCGCTACCGGCTTATCCCAGCTCATGACGTCCTGGCCGATAAGGATGGCGATGATGGAAGCGACGATGGGCTGGAGGTTGTTGTACATGCTGACCGTCGTCGGGCGGATGCGCTTGAGGGCCATAGGGACCAGGAAATAGGCGATTCCCGTTGCCATGATCACGATATAGGCCAGACGCAGGAGGATGTTCAAACCGGTCGCTTCCGAAAATACCTTAGCTTCCGACAAATCCCCTATTCCCAACGGAAGGGAAATGAGAGCTGAAAACAAAAACATCCATTTCATAAGCGTGACCGGGGAATAGCGTTGAGAGACCGGACGGGTGATGACGAGGTAAATGGCATAAGTAACGACGTTCACTATGCAAAGCAAATTTCCCGTAAGATTACCTGCTTTGCTGCCGGTGGAAGAGGAGGAATGAAGGATGATCAATAGTGCGCCCGAAGCCCCTATGGCCACGCCTGCGGCTTTTTTGAGGGAAATAGGTTCTTTCAGGACCAATGCAGCCAGTAACATTACAGCTACCGGGGTCATGGCTGCAATGATAGAAATATTGACGGGCGAAGTGTATAAAAGAGCGTTGGCGAAGGAGAGCTGAGCGCCGACCAGCCCGAACAGGGCTCCGAAAAAAATGACGATGAGGTCGCGCGCCTTTACCGTTTCACGGGCAGCGAATAATCCTACAACCCAAAAAATCAATGTAGCGAAGGACATCCTTACTAAGGTCAGTGCATAAGGACTGATCCATTCCGGAACCAATGTCTTGGCGATAGGGGTGTTGAGCCCGAAAATAAGATTGGTAGCGAGGATCGCCAGATGCCCTTTCCATTTTTCTTTTGTCATCCTGGTATTTTTTAGTCCGGAGATTATCGGTATTTCAAAGGTAAAGGTATAAATTAATCATTTTATCCACTTTATAAATTCCTTAAACTTTACAGACTCGAATATTTGTTGTAACATTGCGCTTTCGAAAACGTTTGTATGAAAAAATGCTTATGAAAAAATGGAAGATGGGCTTATTGCCTAAGATTATATTGGCTATTCTGCTGGGTGTGGTTTGCGGTTTGTTTTTTCCGGGATGGCTGGTCCGCTTGTTTTTAACGGTAAATTCCTTGTTCGGTAATTTTCTGAATTTCATTATTCCTCTTTTAATTTTAGGGCTGGTGGCTCCCGGAATTGCCGATTTAGGTAAAGGTGCCGGGCGATTGTTATTGATTACGGCTGTTTTAGCATACGGGTTTACGCTTTTCTCCGGTTTCTTCACTTATTTCACTTGCGACTTGGTATATCCCTGGCTTTTGTCTTCGGCCGACCACATTACGGATGTCCAGGAGGCCTCGGAAGCTTTACAACCTTATTTTACGGTGGAAATGCCGGCTGTGATGGGAGTGATGTCGGCTTTGATACTGGCTTTTACGCTGGGGCTGGGGATGTCGGTGATCGACGGCAATCGCCTGAAGCTAGTGATGGAAGATTTTAAGGATATCATCAATAAGGTGATTACAGCCGTGATCATCCCGCTGCTTCCCCTTTATATTTTCGGTATTTTTCTGAATATGACCCATTCCGGACAGGTGTCGGGAGTGATGGGTGTCTTCCTGAAAATCATCGTCGTGATTTTTGTCATGACCGTTATCCTCTTGTTTCTTCAGTTTTTTATTGCGGGGACTATCGGAAAGAAAAATCCCTTTTGTTTGTTCCGAAATATGCTGCCTGCCTATATGACTGCCCTGGGGACCCAGTCTTCGGCCGCGACCATACCGGTCACTTTGGAGCAGACGGTGAAAAACGGAGTGCGTCCGGATCTGGCCGGTTTTGTGATACCGTTGTGCGCTACGATACATCTTTCGGGTAGCACGATGAAGATCGTGGCCTGTGCGATGGCTATCATGCTGATGTCGGGGATGGAAATCCATTTTACACAGTTCGCCGGGTTTATCATGATGCTGGGGATTGCGATGGTGGCCGCTCCCGGAGTCCCGGGCGGAGCGATCATGGCAGCTTTGGGACTTTTGCAATCTATGCTGGGATTCGACGAAACCGCACAAGGGCTGATGATCGCCCTTTATATCGCTATGGATAGTTTCGGTACGGCTACGAATGTCACCGGTGACGGAGCTATTGCCGTGATTGTGGATCGCATCAGCCGTAAACCGGCTCTTTCCGGGGATAATTCTTAAAGGGGGGGCTTTACCCTATGCTTGGAGTCTAACTTTAACTATGCTTGAAGGGAGCATCACCCTATGCAGTGACGCTCCCTTTCCCTATGCAGTGAGATACCCTTCCCCTATGCGGTGGGGATTCCCTTACATTATGCAATGACGCCCCCTAGC
>CAJKZL010000395.1 GCA_905204385.1 uncultured Odoribacter sp.
ATAAATATAAGGATAAAGTCTGACAAATCATTTTGGGTGAAGTCTATCAGGTATGGAAAAAAGAAATGCTGGTCCTGGATGACGAAGGCAATGAATTGATATTACCGAAACAAGAACAAATCACCACAGATTTTATCAATAAAGGGGATTCGATCAAAGCGGTCGTGATCCGGGTGGAAATGCAGACTGCCAATCACTATATCGACCTATACCGTACTTCTCCGGTCTTTTTGGAAAGGTTATTCGAAAATGAAGTGCCGGAAATTTTCGACGGGCTCATCACGATCAAAAATGTGGTGCGGGTACCGGGAGAAAGGGCTAAAGTAGCCGTAGAATCGTATGATGACCGGATCGATCCTGTCGGAGCCTGCGTGGGAATGAAAGGTTCCCGCATTCATGGCATTGTCCGGGAGCTGAGGAATGAAAATATAGATGTCATCAATTATACGAACAATTTACAATTATACATTACCCGCGCACTGAATCCGGCCAAAATTAAAAACATCGAAATCGACGATCAGAATCATAAAGCGAATGTATACCTCGATCCCGAAGAGGTTTCTCTGGCCATAGGAAAAGGAGGTTTAAACATAAAGCTGGCCAGCCAGCTCACCGGCTATGATATCGACGTATACCGGGAAGTAAATCAGGCCCAGGAAGAAGATGTCAACCTGGACGAATTTTCAGACGAAATCGACGGCTGGATCATCGATGAATTGAAGCGGGTAGGTTGCGATACTGCTAAAAGCGTATTGGAATTAAGTGAAGAAGAACTGGAGAGCCGTACAGACCTGGAAATAGAAACCATCCGCGAAGTGCTGAGTATTTTAAAAGCGGAATTTGAAGAATAATATAACAGACAATTTATGATAGAGGGGATCGCCTGACCGAGTCAGTTTCCGAATCCGTCCAAAATCGTCAATTTTTTAATATGGCAGTAAGATTAAGTAAAATAGCCCGAGAATTTAATGTTGGTCTCTCTACGATTGTAGAATTCCTGCACAGTAAGGGGAGAAAAATATCCTCAGACCCCAATGCCAAACTGTCGGATGAAGATTATGCATTGGTTGCAAAAGAGTTTTCATCGGACAGCCAGGTGAAAAAGGAATCTTCTCTGGTAGATTTAAAAAATACCCGAAAGAAAAAAGAAACCGTCAGCATAGATAATGCCGGAAATGTTTCTTTGGAAAATGATAAACCGGAAGAAGACGAGTTCATTTCGGTGAAGGATGAAGTAAAATTGGAAAACAAAATAAAAATTGTCGACCATATCGATTTGAATGCCGATCATAAAGCTCAGACCCCACCGGTGCAGGAGGAAATCCGCAAGCCGGAACCCCGGCCCGAAGCTGCCCCCCTTCCTCAACGCGAACCGGTAATTGTCCCGGAAGCCAAGAAAGAGGAAACAGTGGAACAGGAACCGGCAAAAGCAGAGGCGGAACCGATAGCCGAGGAAGAGAGCATTCCGGCAGAAGCAACTGAAGACACTCCGTTCAAAGTGGCTCAGCCTGCCCTCAAAGACGTAAAAGTGGTAGGAAGCATCGACCTCGATGCCATCAATCAGCGTACCCGCCCACCTAAAAAAAGCAAGCAAGAACGGGAACGCGACCGTAAAGAACTGAAAAAAGGAAACAAAACCCTTGTTCCCGCCAATAAACCGGTAACCGCCGCTGCCGGTACCGCCACGCCTTCAGCTCCTGCGAGCGAGGAGGATTCGGATACCCGCAAAAAACGGAAGAGAATCCATCGCCCGGATGAAAAAATCCAGATCGAAACCGATCCGAATGCCGGGAAGAACAATCGTATCGAGGAAAATAAAAAGAAGCTGAAAAAGCTAAAGAAAAAGAAAAACGAAAAGGCCGAGATATCCGAAGAGGATGTAGATAAGCAGATCAAGGATACTTTTGCTCGTTTAGGAAATAAAGGGAAATCCCAAACCTCTAAACACCGCCGGGACAAACGCGATGCCGCACAGCAAAAAATGCAGGCCGAACTGGAATTGGAGGAAAAAGAAAAGAGCATACTGCGAATGACCGAATTTGTGACCGTTGCCGAATTGGCAACGATGATGAACATCAGTGTCACAGAGGTAATCTCGGCTTGTATGTCTTTAGGATTGTTTGTTTCCATCAACCAACGTCTGGACGCAGAGACCATCAATATCGTAGCGGATGAATTCGGCTACACAGTAGAGTTTGTCAGCATCGAGATTCAGGAAGCCATAGACGAGGACGAGGAAGATAGTGAAGAAAACATGTTACCCCGTCCGCCTATCGTGACTGTGATGGGGCACGTGGACCATGGTAAAACCTCTTTGCTGGACAGTATCCGTAAAACGAACGTAATCGCCGGCGAAGCCGGAGGGATCACCCAGCACATCGGTGCCTATAACGTGAAGCTGGCCGACGGACGGACGATCACTTTCCTGGATACTCCGGGTCACGAAGCCTTTACGGCTATGCGCGCCCGTGGAGCTCAGGTGACGGATATTGCAATCATTATCGTCGCAGCCGATGACAATGTCATGCCGCAAACCGTAGAAGCCATCAATCATGCCAGCGCAGCAGGCGTGCCCATTGTATTCGCCATCAACAAAATCGATAAGCCCGGCGCTAATCCCGATAAAATCCGGGAAGAACTGGCCAACATGAACTATCTGGTGGAAGAATGGGGAGGCAAATACCAATGTCAGGAAATCGCAGCTAAAAAAGGACAGAACATCGAAGAATTGCTGGAAAAGGTTTTACTGGAAGCAGAATTGCTGGAATTAAAAGCAAATCCACACAAAAAAGCCACCGGTTCGATCAAAGAGTCCTCGCTCGACAAAGGCCGGGGATATGTAGCCACCGTGCTGGTACAATCGGGCACACTGAAAGTCGGCGATATTATGCTGGCAGGACAATATTTCGGACACATCAAAGCGATGTTCAACGAACGGGGAGAGAAACTGACGGAAGCAGGACCTTCGGAACCGGCCTTGATTTTAGGATTGAACGGTGCCCCGCAAGCCGGCGATAAGTTCAACGTTATGGGTAATGAAAAAGAAGCTCGTCAATTAGCCAATAAACGTGAACAATTGCAACGCGAACAAGGTTTACGTACTCAGAAACACATTACCCTGGATGAAATCGGCCGCCGCATTGCAATCGGCAACTTCCAGGAACTGAATGTTATCGTAAAAGGCGACGTGGACGGATCGATAGAAGCCCTTTCCGACTCCCTGATCAAACTTTCGACAGACGAAATACAGGTTAACATCATCCATAAGGCCGTGGGACAGATCACGGAGGGAGATGTTTTGCTGGCAGCCGCTTCCAACGCCATTATCGTCGGTTTCCAGGTAAGGCCTTCGATGAGCGCCCGTAAATTAGCCGAAAAGGAACAAATCGACATTCGCTTGTATTCGGTTATTTACCAGGCCATCGAAGAATTGAAGTCCGCTATGGAAGGTATGCTTTCACCGGAAATCAAAGAAGAAGTAATAGCTACTGTCGAAGTGCTCGAAACTTTCAAAATTTCCAGAGTAGGCACGATTGCAGGTTGTATCGTGCGTGACGGTAAAATCACCCGCTCGGCGAAAGTTCGGATTATCCGGGAAGGCATTGTTATCTTCACAGGCGTACTAGGCTCTCTGAAACGGTTTAAAGACGATGTAAAAGAAGTGTCCAAAGGCTTCGAATGCGGATTGAACATCGAAAACTATAACGACGTCAGAGTAGGCGATATTGTCGAAGGCTACCAGGAAGTGGAAGTAAAGAAAACACTTTAAGGAACTTTTAACACCCCTTCGACACCAAGGATATCATTTTATTTCTTTACTTTGTAAAAAGTAAAAAGATAAAACCATTTAATTTTACGAAGAATGAAAAAATTATTTGCAATAGTGCTGCTGGCGG